>VGFB01000897.1 GCA_016869015.1 Armatimonadota bacterium | reverse complement strand
GTACCACGTCCACTGGGGAGAGCAGTCCCAGCGGTTCGTCGCCTTCCACGTGCCGGTGCGCGGCACCCAGTCGGTGGGGGCCGTCGTGAAGGTGTAGTCGTAGACATTGTGGGACAGCACGTCGACCTGCCCGACGTCGAGGGCCAGACCGTCCACCGACAGTCCGATGCGGCGGCTCTGGGAGGCTGTGCGGGAGGCGGCCCGGCCGGGAGGCGGGAGCGAAGCCGGGGTGGTCGAGGGCTCTTCCACTTGGGCCAGGAGTTCGCGGGCCTCCTGGTGATTGGGCTCGCGAGCCAGAAGCTGTTCGAGTTGTCGGCGGGCGTCGGCCTGCCGGCCCTGCCGGCTCAGAGCAACGCTCAACCACAGGCGAGAGTCCACGGAGTCGGGCTTCTTCGTGACGACGGCCTGCAGCTCGTCGGCCGCCTCCTTGGGCTTCCCCTGCTCCAGGAGGGCGCGGCCGAGCCAGAACCGCGCGCTGAGGTCTTCGGGCGCCTCGGCCAGCACCGCGCGTAGTTCCGCTTCTGCGGCGGCGTGGTCCTCGGCGCGAAAGAGCTTCAGCGCCGTCCCGAGATCGGCGGCCGGCGCCGCTGCGCTCAGGAGCAGCAGTGCCGTCGCGCCCACTGTAACCCACGCGCCCGGTCGTCTCATGGCGGTCTACCCCTGGGTGCCCCCACCCGCGGTCAGCCGGCTCTCGATCAGCGACCGGTCATCCACGGACACCAGAATGTGCGCGCCCTGACGCGCGAACCGAACACTGCAGCTGGAGCTCGCCAACTCCACTTCGCCCCGCCCGATCTCCGTCGCGCCCTGAAGAACCTGGGCCTTCAGGACCTTCGACTCCTTGGTCGCCGTCAGGACGAGACGGACGCTCCCCTCCGGACGCTCCGGCTCGCCGTTGAGCGTGACCTGGACGGTGCCGTCGCGCAAGCCGACGAACCGGACCTTGAACGCGACAGTCGCGTCCCCGAAGTAGTCGCCCTTCGTCCACCACGTGGCCCCCGGCTTCATCTCGGCCGGCTGCACCCAGGGGGCCCGGCTTCCGGCCCACTCGGCCATCTCAGGGTGATCGCTGACCTTCGCGAACTCGCGCGTCACCTGGGCCGGCTGCGTCGGCTTCAGGAAGGCGACGCGAACGTCATCGAACCGCGCGTCCTTGCCGCCGTCGGCGTAGAGCCCGATGCCTCCGGTCAGACAGCCATCGAGGAAGCCCTCGACGGCGGGCTCGCCGTCCACATACGTCCTCACGAAGCCCTGCTCGACCGAGGCCGCGACCCGGAGGGCCTTGGCGCCGCGGACCTGCACATTCCGCTCGGCGATGGCGGTCTCGCCCTCCGGCCCGACCGCGAGCAGCTGCGCCTTTCCGCCGTCCAGACGGAACAGCGCCGCCCGACCATCAGCCTGTCGCGCCACTGCGAGCCCGACCTTGGCCTTGCCTGGGACAACGGTGACCTCCGCCCGGTAGTTGGCCCACTCCGGGCGCCCGGAGGCCAACATCCCGCCACCCGCGCAGCGCGCCTCGCCGCCGTTGGTCAGGGACCACTCGCCCGTGGCGGGCTCCCAGCGGGCCATGTCGGTGAAGTCCTCGCGGAAGACCTCGAAATCCCCGATGGCGACATCATCGAAGAAGGCCCGGTCCACTCCCTCGGCATACAGGCCGGCGTTACCCGCGCCGAACCGCACGCCACTCGCCTCCAGGACCGGCGCGTCGTCGATGGCGCACTCGAGGCGGCCGTCGCACACGGCGGCGCTGAGCCGATACCACTGGTCCGGGATGAAGCCGCCGGGCTTCTCGGCCAGCACTCGTGGCTGGCCGCCGACGACCTCCAGCAGCTCCGCCCGATCCCCCCGCGGGCCGGTGTCCCACGCCGAGGCCCAGCGGAAGGCCAGATAGTTCGCCTCATCCTGCGCCAGCAGCACCAGCCCGACGGCCCCGTCGCCCAGCGAGCGCGCCGAGGCCTCCACGCGGTAGTCGGAGTAGAACCAGAGGGCCTGCTCGGCCACCGAGACTGCCGGGCCGTCCTGCGCAACACACTGGTAGCTGAAGGCGTTGGCGGACTTGTCCGCCTCCATCTCCTCGGCCTGATCGTCGTCGCGCAGGCTCTGGATCTCCCACTGACCGGTCAGCGGCGTCCACATGTGCTGCGCGTCCTGCTCGCGCATGAAGTTGTCCGTGGCCCCGATCGCCTCGACCGGCTGGACCCACGGATCGACGACCTTCCCCTCGCCGGCGACGTAGCCGGCCTTCCCGCCCGCCGGCCCGCTGTCCCACCCCCTGCAAGCAACCTGCCCGCCGACGACGAAAGCCAGGCGGCGGTTCTTGCGCAGCACGGCAAAGCGGCGCATCCCGCCGTCGAGAGGGGTCGGCAACTTCCCCGCGACCCCGATGGGGCGGGGACCATCCGGAGTAAGGCGGTAGAAGCAAGCGGCGTCCCCCGCAATGTCCAGGAGACAGCAGGAACCATCGTCCTGGTAGTGGAGGACGAACTGAACGTGGTCCCCGGTCGTCAGGGCCAGGTCGCCCGCCAGCGCGAAGTCGCCCTCGAGGGGGTCTTCGAGCAGAGCCGGGGTCCCGGCCAGGCGCGGAGCCGGTTGCGCCAGGGCGGCACAAGCCCCGGCCGCCAGCGCCAGACACAGCGACCCACAACGGGGAAGCATGGGCATCCTCGCTGCCTCGGACCCAAGATGACAGGCAGCGCCCCCAGCCGCGGCCGGCGCGCTGCGTCGCACACAAGAGTAGACGCTGTCGCCCGCGAAAAGGTTACACCCCGGAGGGCGGAGCCTCGGCTCCGCCCTCCGGGACGGCCCGGCGTGATCCCGACGGGGCGCTGCTTCAGTTACGAATCCGCGCCCCGTCGGGTTCGATCCGACCGCCTACTCGGTCACGATGTACTGAGGGGTCTCGGCCATCGCGCGCGTGGGGATGGTGCGCGTGTCGTTGGTGATGAGGATC
>VGFB01000896.1 GCA_016869015.1 Armatimonadota bacterium | reverse complement strand
CGGACGGCGTCGGCTCTGGTGAGCCGACCCACGACGACAAACGGCAACTGCCAGAATCACGGCTGACACGCCACTAGTTCGCCGTCACTCGTGATTGTCTGGATTGGTGGACGGCCCGTTCCGTACGCCCATCCGTCGCCGTCGTAGGACGGAGCGCTGCTCCGTCACCGTCGTTGTCGAAGCGGGCGCTTCGACCTACGACCACACATCCCCGCAATCATGGGTGACGCCGCACCAGTGCGGTGTCCCTGGCGAACCTCGGCATCCCCTGTCGCCCCTTCGGGGCTTGAGGACAAGGGGGCGCCGCGTTCCGTGGGCTTCGCCCACGGCTAGCCATCGGTCGCCCCTTCGGGGCTGACGGCCGCCACAGCCCCGTGGAAAGCGGATGGCCTCTACAGCCCCGTGGACCGTGTATGAAAAGGGGGTGGAGACGTTGGGACTGTCCAAGCCTCGGCCCAGCGGGCCGAGGCGCGTCGACTGTCCCCTGTTGGCGGTGGCCTCTTCATACACCCTCGGACAGGGCCGGCGATGGCCCTACATGCCCAGGATGTCAGCCCCCGAAGGGGGCGACCGGTGATTAGCCGCGGGCGCAAGCCCGTGGAATCGCCGTCGCCCTTCCCCAGCCCCTTAGGGGCGGCAGGACCAACGCTACCACGAGTGACAGCGCACTAAGCGGCCCTGCGGGCCGGCCCGCTGCGCGCGAACGACCAACGGCGCGGGTCAGGCGACCCGCAGGCGCGGACGGCAACGGCGGACGGCGACGGCGCGGTGGAGGCCTCACCCCCGGCCCCTCTCCTGAAGGGAGAGGGGAGAACGGCGACGGCCGCCACACCGGGGCCACCCACCAGCCAGGCCGGCAGGCGGGACGCCCTGCGCTCCCAGGTACGGGCAACATCCACGGCGCGTATGTTCTCCTATGGACGCACTAGCGTCCTGCCGATCGCGAAGCCCTGGGGCGTCGCAGGTCGGCGGCCGGTCAGCCGTCGAGCGGCGCAGGCCGGGCGGCCGAGTGACGGGTCTCGCCGCCGGCGGCGGCCTTGGCCATCTCCTGCTTCAGCACGTCGATGGCCTTGTCCACCTGCTGGTCGTGCCACTCGCCGCCGGTGAGCTTCGTCTCCGGCGTCCAGTCCGGGAACTCCACGTCGGGGATGACCCCGACCTTCCCGCTCCGCACCTCGCCGATGTCGTGCTTGCCGGGCGTCAGCCACAGGGCGGTCGTGATCAGCATGGCGGAGTCATCGCCCAGCTGCACGATCGTCTGCACCTTGGACTTGCCGAAACTGTGCTGCCCGACGATGCGCGCCCGCTGCCGGTCCTGCAGCGCCCCCGCCAGGATCTCAGAGGCGCTGGCGCTGCTGCCGTTGATCAGGCAGACCAAGGGGATGTCCGCGGGAACGAGGAGGCCGGGGGCGGCGTCCAGGACCTCGGGCTCCTGCGCACCCTTCTCCAGGATGTAGGCGGCCGGGCCGCCATCGAAGAACATGCTCTCGATCTCAACGGCCGTGTCCAGGAGGCCCCCGCCGTTGCTGGAGAGGTCCAGCACCAGGCCCTTGGCGCCCTGGTCGAGAAGGTCCTTGAGCGCGGCGCGCATCTTGATGGTCGCGGGGCGGCTGAACTGACGCAGCCACACGTAGCCGATCTTCCCGTCGCGCATCTCGTGTTCGACCACCGGGTACTCGATGCGGTCGCGCACGATCGGGATCTCGACGGGGTCCTTGGCCTCTTCCCGCGTGATCGTCAACTTGACGGTGGTGCCCTGCTTGCCGCGGATGCGGTCGACCACCTGATCGAGCCGCCAGCCCTCGACGGAGACGTCGTCCACGCCGATGATCACGTCCTTCGGGCGGAGACCGCGCTTCTCGGCCGGTCCGTCTTCGATGACCGACTGCACGACGATGTCCATGACGGTCTCGCCGTGCTCCTCGCGCTCCCGAACCCCCAGCATCGCGCCGATGCCCTCGAAGTTCCCCTCGTTCTCCTCCTCGAACATCGTGAACTCCTCGGGCTCCATCAGGCGCGTGTAAGGGTCCTTCAGCGCCGCCAGCATCCCCCGAATGGCGCCGTAGGTCAACTCCTCTTCGTCCTCGATCGGCCGGTAGAACCGCCGCTGCAGCTCCTTGCGCGCCTCCCAGAACGTCACGATGGGCTGCAGATCGGTCGGCGCGGGCGTGCTCTCCGCCCGATCGTAGCTGTACGCCCCCGGCACCAACTGGGCGACCTCAGCCACCCACCGCAGCATGTCCTCCCGATGAAGCTGCTGGCCGGCGAACGTGCCCGCGACAAACGCCACCAGGGCGATGAGCATCCCAGCGGCCATGCTCGGCGAAAGCAGTTGCTTCCTCACAGTCATCTCCTCTCGCGCCGACCCCGAGGGGCGGAACGGTGCGCGCGGAAGGCGGCGCGCGGACAACTCCGACGATGGGTCAGTAGGCGCCGCCCGGCGAGCGGGGGGAGCCGTAGTAGCGCACGCTATAGTGCAGGTGCGGACCGGTGGAGTAGCCGGTCGATCCCACGTAGCCGACGACCTGGCCTGCCGAGACGGTCTGCCCGGCGCCGACGGCGGCGCTGGTGCAGTGGCCGTACAGCGTCGACCATCCGCTCCCGTGGTCCACAATCACCGCGATGCCATAGGCCCCGTACCAGCCGGAGTGCACCACTCGCCCCGAGGCGGCGGAGTGAATGGGCGTCCCCGAGGAGCAGGCCAGGTCCACCCCGTCGTGGAAGCTGCGGCGTCCGCTGATGGGGTGCATGCGGTACCCAAAGGTGCTGCTCACCCGGTAGCCCGAGCGGATCGGGGCCGAGCCCCAGCCGCTCCAGGTTCCCGAATAGCGCAGGCCGGCGTGACTGCCCTGCCCCCGCTGGGCCTGGGCGAGCATCTGCTCGATCTGGTTGGAGGCCTCCTCGAGAGCCGCCAGCTGCTGTTCCTCGGCGGCCCGTTCGGAGTTGGCCTT
>VGFB01000895.1 GCA_016869015.1 Armatimonadota bacterium | reverse complement strand
CTGGTCGCCCTCTAGCACGTCCTTGCTCCAGAGCAGCGGCGACTCGTGCTTGCTCCCCCCGAACCACGACCAGCCCGGTGCGCAGGGCCAGCGGTCGGTGACCTGCCAGACGCCGAACTGCGGCTCCCAGTCGGTCGGTGCACCGGAGAAGGTCACATCCACGAGGTTGGGCGAGGCGACCGAGGCGTCGGCGAGGTCCAGCGAGACACCCTCGAACCGCAGCCCCAGCCCCCGTCCGGCGTAGGCGTCGTTGCGGCACGCGACGATCGGCGCGTCCCCGAGCCACGCGGAGAGGCACGACCCCCGACGCGCGACCCTCAGGCGCTGGGGGCCCGTGGCTTCGGCCTGGCCCTCCGCGAGGGTCCCCTCTCCCTGGGTGACGCGACCGGAGACGACCCCGGACCCTGCCTGCGTCGCGAGTCGCAAGGGTGCGGCCGCCGCGCCGCCGGTCTCGGGCGCGATCAGGATGTCGAGGGCGCCCCCGACAGCGGTCAGGTCCATCTCGGGCAGCCACAGCGTGAAGTCCCCGAAGAGGGGCATGTCGAACCAGGCAACGCCGTCCTCGCCCTTGCGCCACTGACGGGAGACGTCCACCCAGTTCTGCATCGTTTCCTCGCGCGTGAACTGGGCCGTCACGCTGAACGTCGGGGGACGGGGCTCATCGAAGGTCACCGCAGCATTGTCGAAGCAGGCCTCGCCGGGGCCCGTGAGCAGCAGCCCGGCTTGCCCGTGGGTCAGTCGCGCGTCAGCCGCCTCCAGGACGGTGCGGCCGTCGACCTGGGCGGCGAGGCGCCCGTGGCCGGCTTGCAGAGCCAGCTCGTAGAAGCGCGTCGGTTCCAGCGGTTGGTGTCCCTCGGCCAGCACGGTGGTCGCCCCATCCAGCACCGCCTCGAGCGTCTGTCGGCCCCCCAGCTCCCAGCGGAAGGCGTAGAACCGCGCCTCGGTCTCACGGCAAGCTGTCAGGCCGACCGACCTGGCCGTCTTGACCTTCACGGCCGTGGCGACGGTGTAGTGCCCCCAATCCCCCTCGCCCGTCGTGGCCTCGGCGGCCTTGGCGGTGCCGATCGCCCCGTAGAGGTGATCCTGCCGGCACTCCCAGTTGCCGGTGGCCGCCGCCCACCAGCCCGGCTCGCCGCCCCCGAACTCATCGTGGCTCCCTCGCGCGCTGTGGGCGCTGATGTCGTCGAACGAGGCCCCCTGAATGCTCTGGGCAAACAGGCCGATCCGCCCTTGGCCGAAGGACGTGTCTGCGGCTCTCAGCACGACCCGCCCGTCGACCTCGGCGGCGACCCCGCCGTCACACGTCGTCAGCCCCAGCCGGTACCATCGGTCGATGCGAAAGCCGCCCCCGGTCTCGGCGAGGACCGTCCACTCGCCGTCGCGGATGCGGATGAGCTGGCGACGGCCGGCGATGCCGTCCTCCGCCTCCTCCCCCGTGCTCGTCCAGCGGAAGAGCAGGCAGTTCGCCGTGTCCTGCACGTACGCCGCGACGCCCATTGCGCCGGGCGACTCGGCCTTCGCGGCGACGCTCATCCGGTAGTCGTCCCAGAACCAGTCGCCCGCGGCCGCCAGGGCGAAGCTCTCGGTGGGGGCGGGGGCGCCGCGGAAGGAGAAGGGGTTGGACGACAGGTCGGGACGCGCGGCGCTGCCCTCCGGGCCGACCGACGCCCAACTGCCGGCCAGCGCCTCCCAGCCACCGAGGCTGTCGCCCTCTCGCACGAAGTCGTCGGCGAACTCCACCGGGGCCACGGGCTGAACGTGGAAGTCATCGAGCTTCAAGCTGTCATGGGTCGCTTCCCACCCGACCGAGCCGCCGTGGTAGGCGGCATCCTGGGCCGTGGCCACCTGCTGGTGGTCCAGCAGCGCGACCAACTGGGAATGGCGCCGCTGGACGACGCCACGGACCGTGGAGTCGCTGGGCCGCCACGCGCCTTCACGACCGAAGGGGTGGGTGTTGCCGTCCTGCGTGCGCGCGAAGCAGCAGCGGTTCGGCCGGAGGAGCAGCGCGTGACCCTCACCTGCGTCCGTCTGGTCGAGGAGGATGCGGATCTCCCCGCCGGCCGGCCATGCGGTCGGGGGCTGGAAGGCGAATTCGAGCGTGTACTCGGGGTCCGTGAGAGGCTCGAGGGTCGCCTGGGCACCCGCCGGGGAGTGCGCGCCCCACCACAGACAGAGCAGTCCGGCGACCAGCCGACATCGTACGGCCAAGGCGGACAGCTCCCTTCCCTGGCGCGCCACGGCCTACTGACCGGCCTCGGGCACCGCTCCGACCGGACCCACGAGCCCGACGTCGTCGATGGTCACCGATCCGATCCCTCCGGGCCGCACGTCTGCATCGAACGTGTCGACCAGGATGATGACCCGGTGAACCTGCCCGGCGTCGAGGACGCCGTTCTCGTCCGCCGCCGGGTCCGGCACGGCAAACACGTCGAAGGGCAGCGTCAGCGGGTGCCACTTGCCGTCCGCCGGCGCCTTGACGGCGGCATCGTACTTCGTCCCGTCCCGCTCCTCCAGCGCGACCACTAGCCGGGCGTTCAGGTCGGTCTTGACCCACAGGCGGAGCTGCTGCGCCGTGGAGAGGTCCAAGTGCCCCGGCGGGGCCATCACGTAGCCGACCCAGCGGCCCAGACCCAGCGTGTAGCTGATCTCAAGGCCTCTCTGGCCGGGTGCCTGCGGCGCCCCGGGCACGAGCCGCAGGCCGGCTTCGCGAACCGGCAGCCCCCAGACCGTGCTCGCCTCGAAGTCGTCCAGCGCCAGCAACCGCTCCTCGCCCAGCGGCCCGAGCCGGCCGCGGGAGCCGACCCGCGGATCATCCAGAAGCGCGAGGTCGTCGATCCAGAGGCGCTGCTCGCCCGTCTTGCGGCCTAAGGCCTGTCCAACCTCGCCGGGTAGGTTCGACAGGTCCGCCAGGAAGAACCCGGTCACCTCCGCCGCGCTGAGGTGACCATCGTCG
>VGFB01000894.1 GCA_016869015.1 Armatimonadota bacterium | reverse complement strand
ATCGTCTCGGGGTTGGTCACGAAGTACGGGGAGAGGTAGCCCTTGTCGAACTGCATCCCCTCCACGAGCTTGAGCTCCGTGACGGTGCCCTTCGACTCCTCGACGGTGATCACGCCGTCCTTGCCGACCTCCGACATCGCATCGGCCACGACCTTGCCGATGGCCTTGCTGTTGCCGGCGATGGAGGCGACGGCCGCCATCTCCTCCTCGGTCTTCACGTCAACGGCGATCTTGCGGATGTGGGCGACGGCCGCCTCCACGCCCTCATCGATGCCCTGCTTGATGAGCATCGGGTTGGCGCCGGACGTCACGGCCTTCAGCCCGCCGCGGAAGATGGCCTGGGCGAGGACGGTCGCGGTCGTGGTGCCGTCGCCCGCGACGTCGTTGGTCTTGGAGGCGGCCTGCTTCAGGAGCTGGGCCCCCATGTTCTCGAAGATGCCCTCGAGCTCGATCTCCTTGGCAACCGTCACGCCGTCCTTGGTGATGGTCGGCGCGCCGAACTTCTTGTCGATCAGCACGTTCCGGCCGGCCGGTCCGAGAGTGACTTTCACCGCATCGGCAACCGCGCTGGCGCCCCGCTCCAGTGCGTTGCGGGCCTTCTCATCGTACGCGATCTTCTTCGCTGCCATCGTTTACCTCATCTCCCCCCATCCGGAGTGCCAGGGGCCGGCGCGGCCGCTTGCCCTCCCGACGGTGAGCGCTTCCCTCCTAGGCGTTCTTGGCGTAGATGTCCGAGCAGCTCAGCACGACGTACTCCGCCTCGCCGTCTCGGACCTCGGTGCCGCCGTACTTGGAGAAGATGACACGATCCCCGGCCGTCACCGGCGGGGGCACCAGGTCGCCGTTGTCGAGCCGGCGGCCCTCGCCGACCGCGATCACGGTCCCGCGCTGCGGCTTCTCCTTCGCGGAATCCGGCAGCAGGATGCCGCCCCGGCTTTCCTCCTCCGGATCGACCTTCACCAACACGCGGTCTCCCAACACCTTCAAGCCCATCGGGTGAACCTCCCTTCTTCCTCGCTGACGTACCGGGCGTTCGAAGGCCCCGAGCAGGCTCGGGGCCTTCGCGTGCTCCCGGTCAATTAGCAGTCGCCTCTGGCGAGTGCTAACACTTTAGCCGAAACCGCCGCCCGACACAAGAGCCGAGTTGCGGAGTTGCGGAGGTACGGAGTTGCAGCCCATGAGAACAGAAGGAGGCCGCGAGTCATTGGCGACGGATAACGGGATTTTGCTCGTCGAGATCTTGACATCACTCCGAGACTGACTTTTCCACCAGCAGACTGAGCGCGACCTCACCTGCTTCGGCGTCCAGCACGATCGTGTCGCCCTCGGCGAACTCGCCGCGGAGGATGGCGCTGGAGGCGGGGTTCTCGACGAGTCGCTGGATCGTGCGACGCAGCGGGCGCGCGCCGAACTCGGGGCTGTAGCCCCGCTCGGCGAGCAGCTGCCGGGCGGCGTCGGTGACTTCGAGCGCGATGTGGCGTCCGGCAAGCGCGGCCCGGACGCGCGCCAGCATGAGGTCGACGATCTCGCCGATCTCCGCCTCGGTCAGCGGATGGAAGACGATGACCTCGTCGATGCGGTTCAGCAGCTCGGGGCGGAAGGCCAACTGCAGCTCCGCGAAGACCGCGGCGCTCATCTGCTCGTAGTGTTCGGCCCGCTCGTCGGGGGAGGCGCCGGCCGGGGCGGGCTCGATCAGGTGGCTGCCGAGATTGCTGGTCATGATGAGGACGCAGTTGGAGAAGCTGACGACGCGTCCGGTGTTATCGGTGAGACGACCGTCCTCCAGGATCTGCAGCAGGATGTTGAACACGTCCGGGTGAGCCTTCTCGATCTCATCGAGGAGGATCACGCGGTACGGCCGGCGGCGGACGGCTTCGGTGAGCTGCCCGCCCTCCTCGTAACCCACGTACCCGGGGGGCGCGCCGATGAGGCGGGACACGGAGTGTTTCTCCATGTACTCGCTCATGTCGATGCGGACCATCGCCTCCTCATCGCTGAAGAGGAACTCGGCGAGCGTCTTGGCCAGCTCCGTCTTCCCAACGCCGGTGGGGCCCAGGAAGATGAAGCTGCCGATGGGTCGACGCGGGTCGGAGAGCCCGGCGCGCGAGCGGCGGATGCACTCGCTGACGGCCCGGATGGCCTCGTCCTGCCCCTTCACGCGCTCGTGCAGGCGCGCCTCCATGTGCAGGAGCTTGTCGGCCTCCTCCTCGAACATGCGCATCACCGGGATGCCGGTCCAGTCGCTCACGATCTGAGCGACGTCCTCGGCCGTGACCGTGTCGTTGACCTGGCCGCCGTGCTCGGCCCACTTCTGCTCGGAGACCGTCAGCTTCGCCGCGAGCTCATCCGTCTTGCGCTTCAGCTCCTCAGCGCGCGGGTAGTTGCCCTCGGCGGCGGCGCGCATGCCCTCTCCGCTGAGGCGCTCGATCTCCTCCCGGAGAGCGGCCGGAGGCTGCGGCAGTTCGTAGGCCTCGATCCGCAGCTTGCTGCCGGCCTCGTCGATCAGGTCGATGGCCTTATCCGGCAGATGCCGCTCGGTGATGTAGCGGTCGGCGAGCTCCGCCGCGGCCTCCAGCGCATCGTCCCCAATCCGGATGCCGTGGTGCTCCTCGTAGCGCGAGCGCAGGCCCTTGAGTATCTCGACGGTCTCCTCGACCGTCGGCTCGTCCACGAACACCGGCTGGAAGCGGCGCTCGAGGGCCGGGTCCTTCTCGATGTGCTTGCGGTACTCGTCCAGCGTGGTGGCCCCGATGCACTGCCATTCGCCACGGGCGAGCGCGGGCTTCAGCATGTTGCCCGCATCCATGGCCCCCTCAGCGGCGCCGGCGCCCACCACCGTGTGCAGCTCGTCGATGAAGGCGATGACCCGGCCCTGGGAGGCGCGCAGTTCGTCCATCACGCCCTTCAGCCGCTCCTCGAACTCGCCGCGGTACTTCGAGCCGGCCACCATGCCCG
>VGFB01000893.1 GCA_016869015.1 Armatimonadota bacterium | reverse complement strand
GAGGCATCGCCGATGTGCGAGGGCGGATGCTCGTGCCGGAGCTGCTGCTGAAGGACGATCGCCTCGTCCGCGTCGACACGCAGGAGCAGCGCAACTACCTGCGCAGCACCCGGCCCGATGGGACCACTGAGCTTCTCCCTTGCAGCGAGAAGGACAGCGCGGTGCTGGAGGGAGTTCGCCCCCTCGACGCCGAGACGCTGCAGCCCGTCGACCTCCCGGCGGACTCGATGCAGCAGTATTGGATCACGGTCCGCGTGCCGGAGGCGGCGGCGCCGGGCGAGTACGCGGGCGAGGTGAAGTTCGCCCTCGACTCGGGCGCGCGGTCGCTGCCGCTGCGCGTCACGGTCCACCCCTTCGAGCTGCTACCGTCGCGGCTGATCTACTCGATCTACTACCGCGCGATCCTCGCCGAGGACGGGCAGCCGACCATCACCTCCGAGGCGAAGTCCGAGGCACAGTACCGCGCCGAGGTCGCCGATCTCCGGGCGCACGGCGTGCTCTACCCGACGAACTATCAGGCCTGGCGCGAGCCGTTCCTCGAGCGCGCGCTGCAGATTCGCGAGGAGGTCGGCCTGCCCGGCGGCCCGTTCTTCACCCTCGGCCAGGGCACGGGAACGACCACCGACCCCGGGCAGCTCGCCGCCCTGCAGGAGAACGTGCGGAAGTGGGTGGCGCTGTGTGAGGGCTACGGCTACGACACGGTCTACTTCTACGGGATCGATGAGGCGACCGGCGAGCAACTCGCCGGTCAGCGCGCCGCGTGGCAGGCGGTGCAGGACGCGGGCGGCCGGACCTTCGTCGCCTGCTACAAGAAGACGTTCGAGGCCATGGGCGCGCTGCTGAACTGCGCGGTGCTCGCGGGCCCTCCGGACCCCGATGAGGGTGCGAAGTGGCACTCGGTCGGCTCCCAGGTCTTCTGCTACGCGAACCCGCAGGTCGGCTGCGAGGAGCCCGAGACGTACCGGCGTAACTTCGGGCTCGTGCTCTGGCAGGCCGGCTTCGATGGCGCGATGGACTACGCGTACCAGCACGGTTTCAACCATGTCTGGAACGACTTCGACGACGCCACCTACCGCGACCACAACTTCACCTACCCCACAGTGAACGGCGTGGTCGGCACCGTGCAGTGGGAGGGCTTCCGCGAAGCCGTCGATGACGTGCGCTACGTCACCACGCTCGAGGACGCCATCGCCAGGGCCCCGGAGACGAAGGCTGACGTGGCGCAGCAAGCGCAGGCGTGGCTCGACGCCCTCGACCCGCTCGGCGACCTCGATGAAGCGCGGGGACGAATGGTGGAGTGGATTGGGAGGCTGAGGTAGGGGCGCAGCGTGCTGCGCCCGCGAGTCACTCCAGCCCCAGCACCCGCCTCGCATTGCCTTCGGCGATTGCCTCGCGCACCTCATCTGAGATGTCGAGGTTGCGGAACCACTCGAACTGGGGGATGGGGTGGTTGTGGAACACGACATCGGTGCCGAACATCAGTCGCGGCCAGTGACGCTCGATGAACCCGCGGGCGAAGTCGGGGTCGCGGGTCATCGCGTTGTAGCCTGACCCCGCCGACAGGTCGGCGTAGAGGTGGTCGTACTCGGCGAAGAGCCGGTCCAGCGCGCCGCCGGGGATGATCGGCTCGGGCGGGTAGCCGCCGCGCGGGTCGTCGGCGGAGATGGCGCTCCAGAACGCCGGCCCGTGGCCGACCCACTTTACGTTCGGGAACTCCTTCAGGCACGCCTCGAAGCGCGGCAGGCCGACCTCATCGGTGAGGAAGCTCGCGTTCATGTCGAACACGAGCGGCAGGCCGTACTCATCGCACTTGGCGTAGATGCGCTTGTTCCGGGGATCGTCGAAGGGCAGCTCGTTGATGTGCTCCCCAAAGCCGCTGGGGCCGAACCGGCGCATCCACGAATCGATGAGCTGCTCGATGCCGGCCATCCGCGGGTCGACGCACATGAAGGCGATCAGGCGCTGCGGGAATCGATCCCGCGCCTCGACCGCCTCCTCGGTCGTGAAGTAACCGTGGGCGCCCTCGGGGCTCTCCAGCGGCAGCAACACCCCGATGTCGATCCCGTTCCGGTCCATCCAGTCGATGGTCTGCTCTACCGTGAGGTCCATCGACCGCGGGTACGCGTATCGGTAGATCCGGCCCATGTGCAGGTGGAAGTCGATCATGGCTGGAGCTCCCGGTAGTAGGCTTCCACCGCTTCCACGTCCACCGTCTCATCCCTCTCCATGCCCAGGCGCTCGTAGAGGCCGCGGCGGGCGCGCATGTCGGCGAGGAGGATGGCGCGGGCGTGCACGGCGACCTCCTCCGCGACCTCCTGTGGCACGATGACGAGGCCGTCGTCGTCGCAGCCCACCATGTCCCCGGGTCGCACCTGAACGCCGCCGCAGCCGACCGTCGCCTGCACCTCGACCACCTCGATGCGGCCGGGGATGATCGTGCGGCCCCGTCGGCGGGCGCAGATGGGCGTCCGCTGCAGCGCGACCTCGGCGGTATCGCGGCAGTAGCCGTCCGTCACGATGCCCACCGCGCCCTCGGCGACGACTCCGAGGCTGTTGCACGAGCCCCAGAAGCCCACTTCGCCCGCGCCGCCGGTGTCGGTAACGATGACGTGGCCCGGTCGGATGAGCCCCTCGATCCCCTGGTGCCCGACCTCGCGGAACCAGAGCCCGTGGGCGTTGACGATGTCCTCGGTCGAATCGAGCTTCCACATCGGTCGGTTGGCGGGCACGCAGCGAATCGTCAGCGCCGGCCCCCAGAACCGCGTCCCGGACCACAGCGGCCGAATCTCGGGGTCCATCAGGCCGACGCCGAAGTGCCCGATTCCGTCCAGCGCGTCACACACGTCCACCACGCGCAGGGGCGCATACAGAGCGCGTAGACCGCAGGCGTCCATGCCGTTCCCTCCACAAGCCGTCTTCGTGCCGCTTGGTGAGCTTCGGGTCTTCGTGGTGGACGGCGCCGTC
>VGFB01000892.1 GCA_016869015.1 Armatimonadota bacterium | reverse complement strand
TGGATCACCAAACGCTGCACCTTGCACCACCTGCGGCATTCGTTCGCGTGTCTCATGCTGCAGGGCGGTTGCGACCTCTACTCGCTGAGTCAGATGCTCGGGCACGCCCGGCTCGACACAACCGCCACTTACCTGCACACCAGCGCTCGCGACCTGCACCGGGCCATCGGCAGACACCCCCTGGCCGGGGGCGAGGAGGGCGCTCTCCAGCGTGGCGACGGCCCACACCTTGCGGGGCATGTCGGTGCGCGTATACTTCGGGTTCATGTCCCGCCTCGTGCCGTGGCCCATCAGTTCCTCGACGGTCCGCCGGTCGAAGCCCGCCCAGGCCAGGAGCGTGTTGAAGGTGACACGGGTCGAGTGAACGACGTACCCGCTGTCGGCGAGGCCCGCGTCGCGTAGCCAGCGGTGCCACATGCGGGAGAGGACGCGCTTGGTCAGTCGCTTACCGTTCGCCTGCAGGAACAGCGCCGGACAGTTGGTGCTGGGTCGCTCCGGCAAGTAGCGCCTGAGAGTCTCGGCTGCCACAGGACTGAGAGGGACCTCTCGCTTCTTCCCGCCCTTCGCCTTCTTGATCCCTATGCCGGGAAGGTTGGGGATGAGGTCGCCGAGGTCAATGCCAAGCAGTTCGTCATGCCGCACGCCGGTCAGTGCGAGGGTGAGGAGAAGCGCGTCCTCCCGCACGTCCCGCACTCCGAGGGCGCGCATTCGGCGGAAGTCCTCTGGCAGGATCATCGGCCATTCGTTGTCGGTCCGCGGAGGACGCTCGCAGTCGACGGCGTTCCGGTCGGCGGCCCCCGTCTTGAGCGCCCGCTTGTAGAAGCTCGATAGGGCGTTGAGGCGTTGCGTCTTGGTGGAGTCGTTCCAGTCGGTCTTCGATGCGATGACTGCCTCCACGTCGGCGGAGGTCACGTCGCGAGGGTCGGTCAGCCCACGCTCGCAGAAGTCCTGCGCCCAGCCGCGCAGGGCGTAGTCATACGACCTGAGCGTTTGCTCGCTCCAGGGCCGGGTCTTCCTCCGGCCCCACTCCAACCAGGCGGTCACGGCGGCAGACCACGCGGAGGAGACGAACCGCAGGCGAGCGCCGTCACCTATCGGGCCGCGAGGGGCGGCTCGCTCCGTGTTGGGGCCGAGGTCGTGAGGCTGGGGGTCCTCGATGAGGGCCGGCCTTTCCCGGGCTGGGTCTTGATCCGGAGCGGTTCCTGGTGTAGTCTCAGACACGGCGATGGCCTCCGAAGGGTCTAGCTAGCGTCTGGTCTTCAGCAGCCCGGAGCGGACACTCCGGGCTGCGCCTGTTCTGGGCACTGTTGGGTTCTGCGAATCCTCACTGCGTGTGTTCTCCGTTCGGGCCGAAACCGACCTTCGGTTTTTTCAGAATCCTGTGGTAGCCGGTGGTGCGCGGAACCGGCGCAGCGCTGCAACGCTCGCTTGACCGGCCCTGCTTGTCCCGGCTCGTGCCCAGCTCGCGGCCCTCGACCCACTCGAGGATTCGGCCCGCCACCTGCGCGCCGCGTTGCACGAGTAGGTCCTCGGCGGCTCTTTCCACGCGCTTGGTGAGGCGCAGGCCGCCGTTCAACTGGCGGCTGATACAGGCCTCGGAGAGACCAGCAGCTCGGGCCAACTCGATCTGCTTGAGGCCGAATGTTGCCAGAGCACCTCTGATCGCCGATGCGTCCATTCCCTTCACCCTCTGCCGAGTCGCGGCAAGACCAATTCACATGCGCAATCGTACTGTAGCGACCGGGGGGGGCGCGGGTCAACGTTTGCAGGGGGGGGTGCGGACGCATGGCCCACATGCGTCCGCATCAGGGACTGCTCAGCTAGCGGGTCGTGCGCTGAGCGGGGCAGGGCTAACGGGGGCACGTGAGCGGGCCGCGAGCGTCGAGGGCGCGGCCTTCCGCCTGCGCCACACCCTCTGGCGGACACCAGGTGTGTCCTTGCACTTGGCACACAGCCTCTGCGACTTCCTTCTTGCCTTCTCGATCTTGCCGCAGTAGGTGCAACGCACGAGCTTCCTGTCGCGAACGTCTCGGATGGTGAGGAGCAGGCGGTACCGGAGGAAGGCGGCCATGGCGTAGTCACTGACGAGGTAAGCGTCGAGAACCCCCCGCGCATGGACACCCCGCGCCCGAGTGCTGAACCTCGCCGTGCTCATTAGGCAGAACCGGGACTGGCACGTCTGCAGCTGCCCGCCCGCTCTGGAGAGAGTCCCGTCGTCGCAGTCCTCCGACAGCACGGTCTGCGCGAGCTGCTGGACGGTAAGGAGCCACTGCTCGACGCGCTCAGGGGTAGGCTCTACCCGCATCCCGTCCCGTCCACCGGGGCCTCCCGTCTCCTCGACTTCCTGCGCACGCGCCTCGGACCATTCGCGTGCCAGCTGGCGCACTTCCTCGGGAGGCGATGCGAGGAACGCGGCGGCCAGCCTCAGGCGCGGCCCCGCCAGCTTCCTGCACAGCCTGCGCCAGGGCGTATCGCGCTCAGCTTCGGGGAAGGCCGCGAGCACCTCCTTCGTGATAGCGACACACCCAGGGAAGCGCGGGGAGTCTGCGGGTATGTAGCCCTCAGGCGTCCAGTACCCATTCTGGCCGTTCGGCTGCGGAGGTGAAGGCTCACGCCCCTTCGGCTGCTGCCCCCGTCGTTGAGGACCGTGCGCTTCCGGAGACCCATCCTCGTGCCCACGCCCCCTTGTTACGGGTCTGTCCGAGGGGCGCTTGCGTCCACCTGTCTGCGCCGCCCCAGCGTCGGGCTCCGAGGCAAGACGGTCCCCGTGGACGAGCATGGACGCCCCATCGCTCGCGACCAGCTCCCTGATGATCTCCGCGTGTGCTTTGGCAGTCTCGGGATGCAGCTTCAGCTTCCCCTTCGGACCCTTGGCAATGGCGCGGGCTATCGAGTCACGGTCGGTGACGGTAGCGGTGTCGGCGTCAGTGGCGGCCTTGCGCGATTTGGGCCGCTTCGGGCGAGG
>VGFB01000891.1 GCA_016869015.1 Armatimonadota bacterium | reverse complement strand
CGATTCGGCCATCTCCTCGGGTGTGCGGGCGTGCACCATCGCCTGCCAGCCCTGCGCGCGCACGCGCTCATACACGCCGCTGCGCGCGTGCGGACAGCCCTCCCAGCCCGGCGTGTCATGTGCGCAGATCCCGTTGGGTGTCTCGATGCGGGAGAACAGCAGCTCGTAGAGGTACCGCGCCCGGCGCGTGTCCCCCGGCATGAGGCCCAGACGTTGCAGGACGTCGAGGTCGCGCTTGCGGTTGAGGACGGCCGGGGCCGAGGCGGGGGCGAACGCGGTGTGGTGCGGGACCTCATCGGCGTCGGAGAGGAGGCGGATTGCGGCGGTCGGGTCGGAGGCGAGGCGGTCGAGGAGAGGTCGGGCCTCCTCGGGGGGGAGCAGCGGGCACTCCAGGCCGCCGCGGGCGCAGACGGCGCCCAGGAGCTGGCCCGGTTGGACGGACAGAGCCGGACGGCAGAGACCGTCGCAGAAGCGGGTTACCTCGGGCATGGTGACTCCCCTACAGCCGGATGGCTTGCAGACGGTCGATCAGATACCGATAGTGGGCGAAGGGCATGTCGGGCGAGGCCATGTCGTCCAGCGCCGGCAGGAAGCCGCCCTCGCGGATGACCGGCATGAGGCGCTCGAGCTCGGCAGCGATCGCCTGCGGGCCCGCGATGACGGCCTCCTTCGCGACGTTGCCCCCGAGCCGCAGCCGCCGGCCGAACTGCCGGCGGACCGCCGCGGCGTCCAGGCCGGCCGCGACCTCCAGCGGCCACGTGCAGTTGAACCCGTCCTCGAGCATCATCGGCAGCAGCGCCCCGGGGTTGCCCGCCGTCCACTGACAGACGACGGGCACCTCGTGCTCACGGAGGAGGTCCAGGACCGGGTTCTGGTAAGGGCGCCAGAACTCCTCGTAGATCCGCGGCGAGATCAGCGGGCCGTTCTTGCCGGCGAGGTCCTCGCCGAACACGGCGAAGTCGAGGTGGACGGAGCCGAGGAGTGGGCGGAGGACCCCGAGGACGAAGTCACTCCAGTAGGCGAACACGTCGTGCATCAGCTCGGGCGCCTCGTAGAAGGCTGACAGGAAGCGCTCCATCCCCATCGCGTAGAACCCGAGGCGGAAGAAGAACGGGAACAGACACAGGCCCACGGGATGCGGCGAGGCGTTGAGGCCCGGAGCGACCGACTCCGCCCAGTCTGCGGGGTAGCGACCGGGTGAGTCGGCGTCGAACCGCTGCCGGTAGGTCTCCCAGTCGGCGCGGGTCTTCACGGGGTGGTCGATGTGCCCGTAGAAGAGCGTGGGGTTCTCGCGACGCTCGCGGACGAGGGCGCCCATCGGCGAGCGGCGCACGATGTACGTCTCATCCTCGCTCACCACGTCGGGCGCGAAGGCCGGCAGGGGGTGAAAGCTCACCGGCAGCAGTGCCAAACGGGACATCCCGAGGTGTTCCACCGGGTCGGCGCCCTCGGGGAGACCCTCCGTCCGCCAACGCGCGATGGCCGTGGGTTCGAAGGGCTCCAGCGCCAGCACCGGGAGCCGATCCACGGGCTCATGGCGCATGAGTCGGCGGAAGCGTTCGCGCGAAGTCATGGGGCGAGGTCCTCACGGCCAGATGAGCAGCTTCAACCCGATGCCCAGCAGGAAGAGCGTCACCACGATCTCCAGGGCGCGCTGCGGGACCCGCTTGAACACCGCCACGCCCAGGACGGCCCCGAGGACTGCGCCGGGTATGCAGGCGAGCGCGGCGAGGAGCACGGAGCGATCGTAGAGACTCGCCGGCGGCGCCGCCATCACGATGATGCGGGAGATCACGCTGATCGCGAAGACAGCCTGCAACGTCGCCGTGCGCTGCTCCTTCGTGCCCGGGCGGCAGTACACGTAGGCGATCAACGGGGGTCCGCCGGTATTGAACGCCCCGGCCAGCGCGCCGGTCGCTGAGCCGACGACGAGGCCCACGAGCGTGTCCCAGGGCGTGCGAGGCTTGGGCGCGGGACCCTCGCCGCTCGCGCCGTTGGGCTTCGCGGAGCGGATCGCGGAGGCGATGAGCACGACGCCCAGGACCCGGAGGAGGAGGTTCTCGTCGGCCTTGACCAGCACGAAGATGCCGAAGGGAATGCCGACCAGCATGGCCGTGATGATCGGCGTGAGGCCCTCCCACACCACCGACTTCCGCAGCCGCCAGGACAGGTAGAGGATCACCGGCAGGTTGAGCAGCGCGAGCAGAGGCGTGGTGATCTTCAGCTCCATGAACAGCGAGAGCGCGGCGACCGCGATGAGGCCGAATCCGAACCCGACTGAGCCCTGGATCAGCGAGGCGGCGAAGGTGACGGCGATGAGGACTGGGAGCTGGCGGATGAGTTCGGGGGGCACGATGAGAGTCAACCTGCCGCAGCAAGGTGGCACCGGCGTCCCGCCGGTGAGGGGCCGGTGGTCGATCGGCGAGACGCCGATGCCACAACGGCGGTATTCGCTTCCGTGCCCGGTTGACCTGCCCGGGCAACGAGGTCCGCGTGGAAGCGGAGGCGAATCGCCGGCTCGGACTCCGATGAGTACAATGTGAGAGGACCTCCCGATGAAGGCCGCCGTCTACCAAGGAACCGATCAGTTGGTCATCCAGGACATGCCGACACCCACCGCCGGGCCGGGGGAAGTGCTCGTACGCGTGAGGGCGTGCGCCGTGTGCGGCTCCGATATCCGCATCTACCACCACGGCAACCCGCGGGTTGTCCCCCCGGCGGTCATCGGCCACGAGATCGCGGGGGATGTCGCCCAGGTCGGCGAGGGAGTCGAGGGCTTCCGCGTGGGGGACCGGGTCGCCTCCGGCGCCGATGTGCCCTGCGGCGTGTGTCCCGCCTGCCGCGACGGGCGGGGGAACAACTGCCCGGTGAACTACGCGATCGGCTACCAGTTCCCGGGGGGCTTCGCGGAGTACATCCTCTTCAACAAGACCGCGGTCGACTTCGGCCCGCTGCACCCCATCCCCG
>VGFB01000890.1 GCA_016869015.1 Armatimonadota bacterium | reverse complement strand
AACCGCCGCCGACGCGGCCTCGGCGGGTTGCCCGCCTACCTCGCCGCCGTGGCGGCGGAGTTGGTCCACTATGCGCCCACGGAGGTCGGCGTGCGCATCGGAAGGGAGACGTGGGAGGGGCGCGCGCTCCTGGTGGCGGTCGCCAACGCCACGTGCTACGGCGCGGGGATGAGGATCGCGCCGGAGGCCGACATCACGGACGGGCTGCTGGATGTCGTGCTGGTGGAGCACCTCGGGCGTCTCGCGTTCCTGCGAGCCTTCCCACGGGTGTTCCGAGGGACACACACCACGCACCCGGCCGTCCACCTCTGGCGCGCGCCGGAGTGTTGGATCGAGACGCCGGAGCCCGCGCCCGCGCTCATCGACGGAGACGTCCGTACCCAGACCCCGCTGCATGTCCGCGTCGCACACCGCCGCGCGAAGTTCTGGATGCCCCCCGCCCTCGCCCCGATCGCGCCCGCGCTTCGGCTAGAGCCCACGGCCGAAGCGTAGGCGTGAGGGCACCCATTCCGTCGAGGGCCGCCTGACAAAGTGCGCGGCCGTCCCCCTGAACTTGCGCCCGACGGTTCCGGAGGACAGCCGCACATACGGCTGGGGTACGGGTGCATTCGCCACGCAAGGCGACACTCCTGCTTTGCCTCGCAAATCGCCTCAACAGGAATCCACCTCTGTCGCGTGTAATGACTGCCGGAGGTTACGTGACTATAGGGGGAACGCACTCCACGGAGGGTGGCGACGTGGCTGCGGTAGATGCGGCGATGGTGAGGCGAGCGCAACACGGTGACCGCGCGGCCTTCGCGGAGCTGGTGCGCGCGCACCACGCGCGGCTGGTCTCGGCAATGAGGGCGCTCGTGCGCGATGCGGACGCCGCCGAGGACGTCAGCCAGGACGCGCTCATCGAAGCCTACCGCAAGCTCCCAACCCTTCAGCGCCCAGAGAGCTTCATCGCGTGGCTGTTCGCCATTGCGCGGCACAAGGCGCTGAACCACCTGCGCACCGCGAAGCGCGAGGTACTCGCTCCGGTGGTCGAGCCGCCGGCGGACGATCCGCCCGACGACTGCCCGGCGTTGCGCGAGAAGCTCGACCGCCTGCCGGAGCGTGATCGAGAGATCCTCGCCGCCCGGTACCTGCAGGACCTCAGCTACGCGGAGATCGCCGGCGCGCTTGGGTTGACGGTCAACACGGTGCGCGTTCGCTGCTGCCGGGCGAGGCAGGCCCTGCGCGAGCTGCTCTCCGGGAGTGATTCCGTGGTGGAAGTCGAGGCCCGAACATGAGCGACGCCATGCCCTGCAACGAGTGGGTTGAACGGCTCTCCGGCCACGCGGACGGCGAGCTCCTGCCCGCCGAGCACGCCGCAGTCGAGCAGCACCTCGCCGCCTGCCCGGCCTGTCGCGACTGGCTGGAGGCGGTGCGGCAGGACGCCCGCCTCTATGCCCAGGCCTACGCCGAGCCGGCCCGGAGCGAAGCGTACGTCGCCGACGTGATGGAACGCTTGCCCGCTCGGCAGAGCGGGAAGACGCAGCGGCGGTTCCGCTTCACGCTGATAGAGCTGGGTGTGTGCGCCGCCATCGTGGGAATCCTGGGAGTGGTCACTTTGCCCGTCTTTGCGCGCGCGAGAGAGAAGGCCAGGCAGTCGTCGTGTTCGAGCAACCTCAAGCAGCTTGGGCTTGGGATGCTCCTGTTCGCGCAGGACCACGGCAACTGCTTTCCCTCGGCTCTCACGTGGCAACGGGACATCCTGCCGTACGTGAAGAGCGAGCAGTTCTTCCGCTGCACGACCGACGACTCAGGCCAGGTCTGCAGCTACGCCATGAACGCCCAGCTCTCGCAGGCCGACCTGGATACGCTCCCGACCCCGGAGGCGCAGGTTCTGCTCTACGATGCTAACGCCTGGGGGACGCCCGCGAAGCGCCACAACGAAGGCCTGAACGTCGGCTTCGCCGACGGGCACGTGAAGTGGTACCGAGACCTGCCGCAAGCCCTGATGGGGCGCGTGTCCCTCGGCGCGCGCGGTCACAACTACGGTCTCGCGGAGGAGCTGCACCGTGCCTACGAGGCGGCGGTGGCAGTGGTAACCGACGACGCGCTGCGGTCGCTGCGATCAGCCGAGAGGATCGTCGGCGAGCAGGGCGGTTTCGTGCTGCAGGCAGACTACCGGAAGGGGAAGCGCCTCGCGACCTCGACGCTCACGTGCAAGGTGCCCGCGGGGAACCTGGAGGCCACGCTCTCGGCTTTCCAGGCGCTCGGATCGACCACCACGGAGCAACTCGCGGGCGTGGACGCGACACAGGACGTGGTGGCCGCCGAGGTCGCGCTGCGCCGCGAAGACGAGAAGCACGCGCGCCTCGCGCAAGAGGCGAGCCGCACTCGCGAGCCCGACGTGACCGCCGCTCTGCGCGCCGACCTTGAGCAGTCCGAGGAGCGGACGCTGACCAACCGCCGCAAGCAGTACGACGTCCTCTCGCGAACGGTCCTGTCCACCGTCTGCGCCACCTTCGAGTCGCCGGTGCCGAGGCCGTCCGCGCGCACTCTCACGACTTCGGCGCTGCACGCGGGCTGGCACTGGTCCAGCCGCACGGTCGGCGTCGCCGGGGCTTGGGCGCTCGGCCTCGCACCGGTCTGGGTACCGGTGGCGGTGGGCGCACTGTGCATCCGGTGGTGTGTGCGCCGGCGCCGCCCCCGATAGTACCGACCGATTCCCGAGGTCGCGGTCCCTCCCGCAGCGAACCTCTGCCCGTCGTCACTGTCATCCTCACGACGGGAGACCCTTGATGACGCCGCGTGAGCGTTTCCGCGCCCTGGTGCAGGGCGAGCCGGTGGATCGGATGCCGTACGCCTTCGGCGGGCCGCGGGCCAGCACGTTCGCGGCGTGGCGCAAGCAGGGACTCACTGAGGAGCAACTGCGCAACTGGGGTGGCTTCATCGGCGCCGATCCGGGAATGGGCATGGGGAAGGTCTACACGGGGCC
>VGFB01000889.1 GCA_016869015.1 Armatimonadota bacterium | reverse complement strand
GGCGGCGAGAGTGGTCTGCGGCGCGGCGCTGGCCTGGTGGGTCGTCGGGTGCGCAGCCCAGCAGGCCATCGTCCGCGAGCGTGCCCTCGGACCGGGCCCCGATCCCACGAGCGAGTACGGCGACCATACGTTCGTGCAGGCGTCACGTGGTCGCCACTGCCTCTACCCCCGCGAGGAGGACGGCCGGGTCCGCTGGTACCTCGACGGCGTGCCCGGCCCCTTCACCCGCCGGCTCTCTTACTTCCACCCCATGTGGGACGCATCGGGGCATCGCATCCGGTACCTGGCTGACGAGGGGACCCGCGCCCGGCCGAGCGTCCGCCTCTTCGTCAACCTCGAACCCGGTCCCGCCTTCGAGGAGATCGAGGGATACGGGTGCAGCCCGGATGGCCGCCGGATCAGCTACTTCGCTCGCCGCGGCGCGAGGTGGATGCCGGTCATCGACGGCGTGATCGGCCCGGAGTACGACGAGAAGGGCTTCGTGGTGTTCAGCCGCGATAGCGCCCGGGTCGCTTGGTTCGGGCGGCGGGGCGAGGCGTGGTTCGCGACCTTCGACGGTCGGGAGCAAGGCCCTTACGACGCGATCGACCGGGTGATGTACGGCGCTGATGGTCGACGGACGATCTGCTTCGCCACGGTCGAGGGCGTGCCGCACCTCCTGGTGAACGGCGAGGAGTTGTGCGAAGGCAGTTACTCGTTCTTCACCCGGTACCCCCCGCAAGGCGACCGGGAAGTCCTGGCAGTGAATCGACCAGGCGAGATGCAGGTGGTGGTCGCCGGAGAGCTCGGGCCCGTCTACCCGCACTTCGGCCCTACGGCCGGCGGGGACATCGCCTTCACCTTCAGCCCCGACGGGCGACGTTTCGGCTACGTGGCCTATCGGGACGGCCGGGCCTTCGCGGTGGTGGACGACCAGGAGGGGCCGCCCTTCGACGACGCCGCTCCGCCGGAGTTCAGCCTCGACAGCCTGCGCTGTGCCTACGTGGCCATGCGCGCTGACATGTGGATGGTCGTGCTCGACGGCCAACCGCAGCCGGAGTACGACGCCGTAGGTTCCGTCGTCTTCTCCGGCGACAGCCGACACGTCGCCTATCGCGCCACACGCCGGCACCGACAGCTCGTCGTCGTGGACGGCGCCCTGGGGCCTCAGTACGACCAGATCGGCTCTTACATCGTGGCCAACCCGGCGGGCACGGGCTTCGCCTATCGGGCGCGGCAGGGCGACCGATGGCGGGTCGTGGTCGACGGCGCCGAGGGGCCTCCCTACGACGAGATCGAACCCCACGACGGTCCATGTTTCAGCCCCGACGGACGCCATCTCGCCTATCGGGCCCGCAAGGGCGACCGGTGGGTCTTCGTGGTGGACGGCCGTGAGGGGAGCGAGTACGAGTCGATCACGACGGACTGGGACAACCCCTTCAGCCCGGACTCCCGGCACTGGGCGTATGTTGGAACGCGCGACGGCCTCGCCTACGCGGTCATCGACGGGCGAGAAGGTCCGCCTTACGGCCGCATTGAGGGCATCGGCTTCAGCGGCGATGGCAACCACTTCGCCTATTGCGCCGCGCGCATGAGGCTGTCCCAGCGCCCGGTTCGGGTCTGGGGCGAAGGTTCAGAGCCGACGCTCCGACGGATCGGGATTCCGGAGCACCACGTCGTCGTGGACGGGGTCGAGGGGCCGCGGTACGACGAGTTGCTCGGCTACGGTCTGTCGATCAGCCGCCGGGGGACTGTCCGCTATCTCGCGGTCCGCGACGGCGTCCTCTACCGCGTCCGGCATACCCCCGTCGCCCCGGAGGGGTAACGTGGTCCTCAGCCTGGCCGCCCTCGCCGCGTCCGTCCATGCTGCGCCGCCGGCGTCGGCCGACGGGTACCGTGTCACGACGGAGCTGCTCGCCGAACTGCCTGACGACGAGATGTCGCCGACGGTGTCCTGGGATGGCCTGCACGCAGCCTTCGTCGAGTTCGGCGAGGGTCGCCGCCAGCGCTTCGTGCTCGACGGCGTGCGTGGTCCGGCCTACGACGAGATCGTCGGCCATGCCATCGAGTTCAGCTTCGCGGGCGAGGGGGTGGCCTACCGGGCTCGTACGGGCGACCAGTGGGTCGCCGTCGTGAACGGGCAGCCGGGCGACCTCTACGATGAGGTCCGGGAGCTACGCTTCGACTACCAGACGAGTGTGCCCTATTACTCGGCCCGCCAGGGCGCCCAGTGGCGCTTGGTGGTTGGCGGCGCCCCTGGGCCGCCTTGCGACTGGGTGGAGGACGCCTATCCCGCGTTCAGCAGCGACGGGGAGCACCATGCGTACTGCGCCCGACGAGGTCAGGACGAGTCCGTGGTGTGGGACGGTCGGCCGGGGCGTCCGTACGAGAAGGTGGAGCACGTCACCGCCAGCCCTCGAGCGAACCACATCGCCTATGCCGCCAAACGCGAGGGGCAGTGGTTCGCGGTGCATGACACCACCGAGTCGGCGGGCCACGAGTGGGTACAATGGCCTCTCCTGAGCCCCGATGGCGAGCGCCTGACGTATCGCGCCCGCGATCGCGGTGACTGGTTCCTTGTCCTCGACGGGCAGGCGACAACCGACTACGAGGAGTTCGGCCTGACGTGGTTCGGCGACGATGGCGCGCACCTCAGCTTCTGGGGGCGGCGCGGAGACCGTTGGTTCCTCGTGCGCAACGGGGAACCCGGCCCGCCGTGCGAGCGGCTGGACCCGGGTCTCGCGGCGATGTTGCTGAAGGGGGAGAACGGCATCGGGGTCGCCGTCGGCGGCGAGGTCCGCTGGTATGACGAGGTGAGCGAGCTGCAGTCGTTCTCGCAGTCCCTCGACTCGCGCGATCACGTGTGCTACCTGGCCCGGCGCGACGGACAGACGCACGTGGTGCTCGACGGCCTGGAGACCCCCTGGGTGGAGGCGCCGGACGTTCCCGAGGCGCGCCTGGGGCACGTCGCGGCCAGCGGTGGAGGGGAG
>VGFB01000888.1 GCA_016869015.1 Armatimonadota bacterium | reverse complement strand
CACCTACGACCGGCTGGCCCAAGACGTGAGCTGCGGCGACCGCGTCCTCCTGGATGATGGTCTGCTGGAGCTGCGGGTCGAGGAGGTCGCGGGCGGAGAAGTGCGGTGCCGAACGGTCCACGGGGGCACGCTGCTGGAGCACAAGGGGATGAACCTGCCGGGCGTGAAGGTCAGCGCGCCAGCGGTCTCGGAGAAGGACGCCGCCGACCTGGCCTTCGGCCTGGCGCGCGGCGTGGACTTCGTCGCCCTGAGCTTCGTGCGGACCCCCGAGGACATCGAGCACCTGCGCGCCACGATCCGCGCGGCCGGCCAGGACACGCCGATCGTCAGCAAGCTGGAGAAGCCGGAGGCGGTTCAGCAGCTCGAGGCGATTGTACGCGTGTCGGACGCGGTCATGGTGGCGCGCGGGGACCTGGCGGTGGAGACCTCGCCCGAGGAGGTGCCGCTAATCCAGAGGGCGATCATCGAGTGTTGTGCCGCGGCCCGCAAGCCGGTGATCATCGCGACGCAGATGCTCGACTCGATGCGCGAGAACCCGAGGCCGACGCGCGCCGAGGCCTCCGACGTCGCCAACGCGATCCTGGATAGCGCGGACGCCGTGATGCTCTCCGGCGAGACGGCGGTCGGGCAGTACCCCGTCGAGTCCGTGCAGATGATGCGCCGCATCGCCACCGCGGCCGAGGGCGCGCTGTTCCGCGGCCGGCACCTGGTGACGGACTGGGCGGGCGGGCGCGAGTGGTCGCTGGCCGAGGCGATCTCGGCCGCCGCGGCCGAGACGGCCGAGCAGATCGGCGCCCAGGTACTGGTGGCGTTTACCCAGTCGGGGTCCACGGCGCGGCTGGCCTCCAAGTGCCGTCCCAGCGTCCCCATCGTCGCGGCGACGCCGTTGGCGGAGACGGCCCGGCGGTGCGCGTTGTACTGGGGGGTCGTCCCGATCTGCGTGGGCCACGCCGACTCGACCGATCAGCAGATCGAGCTCATCGACCGGCACCTGCGGGACCTCGGCATCCTGGAGGCGGGAGAGAAGGTCGTCATCACCGCCGGAACGCCGATCGAGAGGCGCGGCACGACCAACACGATGAAGCTGCACGTGGTCGGCGGCGCGGGGAGGTGAAGCCCGTGACAGCGTTCTCCGGGCTCATCCTGGCTGCCATTGCGCCTTGCGTGGGAGGTGACACGCGCGTGTCCGATGATCCGATCCGGGTGTCGGGACCGGCGCTGCTGCTCGAGGCGCCCGATGACACCACGGCGCTCTTCGCGTCCTGCTCGTACACTCGCAGTCGGGGCACGCAGCTCATGCTGGGCTACATGCATGAGCGCATGTCGGACGTGGCGGATGAGCAGTTCGTCCGCCTCAGCGACGACAACGGTCGGACGTGGAGCGAGCCCCTCGACGAGAGCGCCGCCGCCGATGGGCCGCACGCTGCGCACCCCGCCGACCCGGCCCCCAGCGGGCATCTGAACCCGTTCGCGCCTGAGCGCCTCCCGATCTCTCTCTCGCGCAGCCGACCCGAGGGCATGGACCCGGATGTGCCTCAGACATACTGGACACAGACGGGGATGACCTACGCTGTCATGCGCGACGATGGTCGGCCGCTCGTGCCGGCGCAGCCGCTCATTGCCCGAGGGCAGGAGTTCTCTGCCACGCACCCGATCGCCGGACTGGAGATCGGCCGCAACCAGGTCTACGCGGTCCACCGGCCGCTGTTCCTGGATCGGGAGCGCGTTGTCGTGCCGCTGGAGCTGAGCGCCCTGGACGATACGGGCGCCGTGTATGACCCCCACGGCTGGGACTTCTCGCAGGTCGTGGTTCTGGTCGGCACGCGGCGGCGCGGAGGGTACGAGTGGTGGAGCTCGGCCCCGCTGCGGGTCGACGCATTCACCGAGTCGACGCGTGGGATGAGCGAGCCGACGCTGGGCAAGCTGGCGGACGGGTCCCTGATCATGCTCATGCGCGGCTCAAACAGCTTCCGTCCCGAACTGCCCGGGCGCAAGTGGATCTCGCGATCAACCGATGGCGGCCGGACCTGGACGCACCCCGTGCAGTGGACCTTCGAGGACGGCACGAGCTTCTACTCGCCCAGTTCCATCAGCCATCTACGCCGGCACTCGAACGGTCGCCTCTACTGGTTCGGCAACGTCTGCCGGGAGAACCCCGACGGCAACAGTCCGCGGCATCCGCTGGTCGCGGGGGAGGTGGACCGACGAAGCGGGCTCCTCAAGCAGGCGACGCTCACCGTCGTGGCGGATCGCTCACCCGAACAGAGCCCGGCCATCCAGTTCTCCAACTTCAGCCTCTATGAGGACCGGGTCACCCGTGAGTTCGTGCTGGACGTCACCCATTACCACCCGAGCGGGAAGCCGAACCGGCGGGGTACGGGTGAGGCCTGGACCGGCAACGTCTACCGCTACCGGATCGCGCTCACTCCCCAATGATCTTCACCAGGACGCGCTTCGGTCTGCGGCCGTCGAACTCGCCGTAGAAGATCTGCTCCCACGGGCCGAAGTCCAGCCGGCCGTCGGTCACCGCGACTACGACCTCCCGGCCCATGAGCTGGCGCTTGTGGTGGGCGTCCCCGTTGTCCTCGCCCGTGCGGTTGTGCCGATAGCGTTCGGGCGACGGATCGAAGGGCGCCAGCTCCTCCAGCCAGCGTCGGTAGTCCTCGTGAAGCCCGGGCTCATCGTCGTTGATGAACACCGACGCGGTGATATGCATGGCGTTCACCAGGCACAGGCCCTCCCGCACCCCGCTCTCCGCCACCGCGTCTTGCACCTCTCGCGTGATGTTCACAAACCCCATCCGCTGGGGCACGTTGAGGGTGAGACGTCGTGTCAGCGACTTCACTGGTCACCTCCTGCGGTCGCCCGCGGGTCGCTAGTGCCCTGTCAGCCGCGAAGCCTTGGGTCGTCGTGGGTCGGCTCACCAGAGCCGACAGAGCCTTCAGGTCAATGCCGGACGGCGTCGGCTCTG
>VGFB01000887.1 GCA_016869015.1 Armatimonadota bacterium | reverse complement strand
GGGCTGGGCGGCTACCTGGCGGGCATCATCATGACGGGTCAGCTGATGGGCGTGTTCATGGCGAACGCGGGCGGAGCCTGGGACAACGCCAAGAAGTACATCGAGGACGGCAACCTGGGCGGCAAGGGCTCAGAGGCGCACAAGGCGGCGGTGGTGGGCGACACGGTCGGCGACCCGTTCAAGGACACGGCGGGCCCGGCGCTCAACCCGCTGATCAAGGTCATGAACATGGTCGGGCTGCTGGTCACGCCGCTGGTGGTGAAGCTGGAGGGCAACCCGGTGGCGCTGATCGTGGGCATCCTGTGTGCGGGGATCATCGTGGTGGCGTTCGTGATCGCCAAGGGGCGCGGCGGCTTCGGCGACGCCGAGGTCCAGGACAAGATCGGCGAGTAAGGGTCGAAGCGAGACGGGTAACCCGGGGACATGATCCCAGTTCGGTGAGCCGGACTGAGTCATGTCCCCGGATTCTGTTTCACGGCTCCGTCCGCGCCAGCTCCTCGCGGGCCATCGTCGCCGCCGGCGGGGTGCCGAGGGCGGCGGCGAGCTTCCAGTGGGTTCGCGCCTTGTCGAGGTCCCCCGTCAGCTCGTAGAGCTTCCCCAGGTTCAGGTAGGCGTAGGCATCGAGGCGCGAGGTCCGCAGGACCGCTTCATACTCGCCGATCGCCTCCTGGTGACGCTCGAGGTACGTGAGAGCCAACGCGCGGTAGAAGTGGGCACCGTCGTCGCCGGCCGGGCCCGCGGCCAGACGCTGGTAGGCGGCCTCCAAGCGCTGCAGCTCCGCGGGTTCCAGCGAGAGGAACTGCTCTCGGAAGTCGACCCAACGGCAGGCGCGCATGGCCTCCAGATTCAGCGCGTCGAAGTCGAAGAGCGGCGCGCCGTCCGGCTGGGCGCGCATGACGCTCGGGCCCATGACGTGCACGGCCCCGAAGCAATGGCCCAGCTCGTGGGTCAGGTTCTCGCGCAGGTTCGCCTCGGGGACGCGCCACTGTGCGCCATCGCGGGACGCAATGACCTCGGTGACGACCACCGTGCCCGCGAAGCATGGGGCGAGCCCCATCGTGTGACCGCGTATCTCCAGCCGCTCTCCTTCGGGCGGAGCTGCGTGCCGCTCGGCGACAAACCCCACCACCAGGTCGACCCCCGCGTCCGGAACCGCCGCCTGCAGGTCGGCCACCACCGCCATGCCCCCCGGAGCGGTCTCGCCGCGCCGCCACGGCTCGATCCCCACCAGCTCGAAGTCGACCTCGAGCTGGCGCGAGACCTCGCCGGCCGCCGCCGCCAGCCGGGCGCGCAGCCGTTCCTCCCACCCCGGCAGCGAGCGGAACTCCTCATCCGCCGCGGCGCGTACCCGCACCAGCCGCCGTCCGCGCTTCACCTCCGCCATGAGGCTCTCGGCCTCGACGCGCTCGGACTCCCGTGCGCGCAGCGTGCGGAGGAGACGGAGCGCCTCGGCGGATCGACCGCGCCGGATCAGGTCCCGCGCGCCCTCGAGTGAGTCGTCGACCGGCGGCTCCGGCTGCGTCACAGTCGCGCCCATGCGCTCCAGAGCCGCCTCGGCGTCCCGTCGGCGGGCGGGGTCCCGCGCCAACTCGACGACCTTGCGGAAGGCCTCTACCGCGGTTGCCGCAGCGCCCTGCTTGCGGCAGACCCAGGCGAGACCCCACCACGCTTCCTCGCCGGCGGGGTCGAGGCGGATGGCCTCGCGGTAGGCCCGGGCAGCGGCGTCGAGCTCACCGGCGTCCTTGAGGGCCTTGGCCTCGCGGCAGAGCGCCGGGGCGTCGGCGGCCGCCGGGCCGGAAGCCAAGACAACGGCCCCCGCGCTCAACAGCACGGGGGCCATGATCTGCCGCAGGAGGCAAGCCGGGATGCGATTCATCGTTTACCGTGCGCGGCCTTACCGGCGGAGGTACACGCGACTCAAGGCGCGGGCTTCGCCGCCGCCGGCATCCCGCGCGGTCAGGCTGATCAGGTACAGACCGTCCGGGACCGGCAGGCCCGCGGCGCTCATCCCGTCCCAGAGCAGCGTGCGAGAGCCGGCGTCGCAGTCCTTGGGGGCGAGGGTTCGCACCGGGCGCCCCGCCACGTTCAACACCTCCGCGCGGACCGTCGCCGGCGTGGAGAGCGAGAAAGTGATCTGCGCCCCGCGGCCGGTGGCCACGGCGGTTGCGGAGGTGATCTGAGCGGCGGCGGCGCCGGAGTCGATGACCGGCCCGCGGGTCCACTGCGTCGGCACGCCCTGCGCGGCGCTGAACCCATCACTGGCGACGAAGCGGTACCAGTAGACGCCGGGGTTGAGCCAGAGGGCGCGGCGGAACGTCAGCCCGTCCCGCGCCGTGCCACCGCGGAACTGCACCATCGCGAGCGGACTCCGCGGATCGGCGACGGTGCGATAGCGGCGGAGCTCCAGCAGGACTTGCGTCGGGGCGTCGTTGTCCAGGTCGCGGTAGACGACCCGGAAGACGCATCGGGTCCGTCCCGTGCCCGTATCGGGCGTCACCCCATCGCCCTCCCACGGGTCGGTACTCACCCACTCCAGATAGGGCGGCGAGTTCACCACCGGCCCCGCCTGGGGCGCGGTCGCCGGACCGACGGCCGGGCCGAAGCCGTCGTTGGCCTCAAACCAGTGGGTGTAGTTCTTGCCCCGACCCAGCACCGTCTCGCCGCGATACACGACCCCCTGGCGCGGCTTGGCGCCAGGGACGCGGCTCAGGTCGACGGGGCTTCCGGCGATCTCCGTGCCTGCCCGTGCGATGTGCAGCAGCACCTGCGCCGGCCAGTCGTTGTCGGCGTCCTGGTACCGCACCTTGAAGCGGAAGGTCTGCATCGCCGACCCCACGTCGGGGTCGACGCCGTCGGTCTCGAAGCCCTGAAGACCGGTCCAGTCGAGCACCGGGTCGCGGTTCCCGACGATCGGCCCGTCCTTGGCCGTCGTCGGCAGGCCGCCGGCCATCTCCAGGCCATCGAAGGCCTCGA
>VGFB01000886.1 GCA_016869015.1 Armatimonadota bacterium | reverse complement strand
GAAGGCACGGTCTCGCCCGACCTCGTGCGGAAGGGCGCTCTGACGTACTGCCTCGCCGTGGAGGTCGGGGGCCGCTCGCCGACCTTCCCAACGCCCGCGCAGGGCCCGGCGAGCGAGCGCTTCGTGAAGCGCGAGCCCGTGACGTTGCTTCGCTTCACCGGGCAGGAGACGTTGCCCGAGCCTGGCTTCGGCGGGGCGCCGGGTCAGGAAGCCAAGGCCGGGTTCGCGGAGGATACCGGGGCGCTGCGGCTGACGGCGACGGGTTTCGGCCCGCCGCCCAGCGCCGTCGGCATCCGGTTCCCGACAGAGGCCTCGGGCGAGGCGCGGCGGGGGCTCAACACGCTGGTGGTGCGGGCCCGACGCGTCGAACCCAGGACCTCTCACCTCGAGGTCGCCCTCGTCGGCCCCGGGGGCAACACCGAGGGCCACGGTGTCGATGTACCGCTGACGCCCGAGTTCCGCGACTTCCGCGTCCCTCTGGCGAGGCTGAAGACGCTGTGGCAGACCCGCGGCGGGCAGTGCGCCCCGGAGTCGGTCCGCGACCTCCAGTTCGCTTTCGGGAGCTGGCTGTTCCCGCACGCCGCCGAGGAGGCCCACGGGGTCGAGGTGCAAAGCGTCGGGCTGGAGTACGAGCCCGAGGCGTGGACGGTGCCGGTGCACGGGGCCGACGATCCGTGCGTCATCTTCGCGCCCAGGGAGCCCGTGCCCGGGATCATCACGGAGCTGCCATACCGCCAGTGGATCACCAGCGGCTCGGGACCGGACACCACCGCGTGGCACATCGAGGTGGAGCGCTTCGACCGGCAGCCGAGCGCCTTGGGCGTGCGGACCGACGTCGCGGACCTGATGGCGATTCGGCGGTCGGTGGCGTCCGAGTACAACACGCTCCACCTGCGCGCCCGGGCCACGGAGCCGCAGACCACCGCCGTCGAGGTCGTCATCGTCGAGGACGACGGCGCGCCATGGGGTTTCACGCCGGCGCTTACCCCGGAGTGGCGGGAGATCGAAGTCCCGCTGAGCGAGCTGCGGTACTTCGGTCACTGGTGGCACCCTGAGGACCGCGGCGGCGAGGGCGACCGTTGCCGACCGGAGAAGCTGGCCGCAGTGCATTTCACCTTCGGCGCGTGGTTGTACCCGCAGACGTACGCCCGGCGGCACGGCTTTGAGATCGAGTTCGTGCGGCTGGAGAAGCGATAGAGAGGCAGGTGAGGAACGGCCATGCGATTCCACAGCGGGGGCTCGCCCCCGGGGGACGCTGACAGTCGGTTGCGGGATGCCGTGAACCGGATCGGTCGAGGCACGGGCCGGCTCAAGATCATCGTGGTCATCGTGCTGCTCATTCTGGCGCTGAACCTGCTCGGGCACAGCGTTGTCTCGGTCGGCGCGGGCGAGCGCGCGGTGGTCTTCAGCAAGGTCTCCGGCGTGCTGCCGACGCAGCTGGGCGAGGGCTGGCATGTGCTGATTCCCTGGGTCTGGGAAGCGGAGAAGTACGACGTGCGGCGGCAGACATGGACCGTCTCGATCGGGGAGCAGATGCCGCAGGTCGGCCCGGCGCCGCCGGATACGCAGCTCGTGGCGCTGACCAAAGACGGCCAGCAGGTCGTGCTTGACGTGTCGGTCGTCTACCACCCCGACCCCGACTACGTGTGGCGGCTGCACCAACGCGTCGGGCCGTACTACCTCAACAAGGTGCTCCGCCCCCAGACGCGCTGTATCTGCCGGATGGTGGTCTCCCAGTATCCGGTCACGGACGTGTACTCGGGCCGGCGGGAGGAGATCCAGAACCGCATCGCGCGCGAGCTCGGCGAGAGCCTGAAGGCGTGGGACATCGTGCTGGATCAGCTGCTGCTGCGGAACGTGCAGTTCGGCGAGCAGTTCCAGCAGGCCATCGAGGCCAAGCAGGTCGCGATCCAGGAGTACGAGCGGATGCAGTACGTCCTCCTGACCGCCCGCAAGACCGCCGATCAGAAGGTGATCGAGGCGGAGGGCGAGGCCGAGTCGCTGCGCTTGCAGGGCAAGGCGCTTCGCCGGAACCCTCTGGCCCTGAACTACGAGTACGCCCAGAAGGTCGGTCCGGCCGTGCGGGCGGTGGTTACGAACCGGGCCACGACGCCGCCGGTTGCGCCCGGAGGGGGGAGGTGACCACCATGAGCACGAGAGCTCCGCAACGCGGCGCGGCGAAGCGCTCCGCCCTGGTCATCGCGGGCGCAGTTGCCGTGGCGTTGTACATCCTCCTCCGGGCCTCGACCGTCGTCGTCGGCGCCGGGCACCGCGGCGTCGTATTCTCCCGTAGCGCGGGCGTGCGCGCGACGTCCCTCGACGAAGGGCTGCACTTCATCGTGCCGCTGGTCTGGGACGTGCGCCAGTACAGCGTGCGCAGCCTCACCTACACGACCGGGGCCGAGCCGCGGACCGGGGAGATCCCCGGGGGCGAGCCGGTGGATGCCCTCAGCTCCGACGGCCAGAAGATCAGCATGCACATCTCGCTGCGGTTCCACCTCGACCCCGGGAAGGTCTGGCAGGTCCATCGTGACCTGGGCGAGGACTACGTCGCCAAGATCATCAAGCCCGAACTGCGCAGCGAGGCTCGCATGGCGGTGGCGGCGTACCCGGGCATTGAGTTGTACTCGACGGCGCGCTATGCCCTGCAGGAGGCCATCCAGAAGCGGCTCACCACCAAGCTCGCCGCGCAGAGCATCGTCGTCGAGCAGGTGCTGATCCGCGACATCATCCTCTCCGCGCAGTTCCAGCACGCCATCGAGCAGAAGCAGATCGCCCAGCAGGACGCGCTGCGGATGGACTATGTGGTGAAGAAGCAGCAGGAGGAGAAGAAGCAGGCGATCATCCTGGCGGAGGGCGAGGCGAGGGCGATTGAGCTGAAGGGCCACGCGCTGGCGTCCTACCCGGAGCTGGTGCAGTGGGAGTACGTGAACGGCCTGCCGCCGGATGTCGAGGTCGTCGTGACGGATACGGACACCATCA
>VGFB01000885.1 GCA_016869015.1 Armatimonadota bacterium | reverse complement strand
GACTTCCATGAGGGCCCCCGAGCGTGGCGGCAGGCGCCGGGGCTCGGCGCCTGCCGCGCGAGCATCAGGGGCTTCTACTCCGGCTTCGGGGGAACCTCCAGCCGAATGCACAACTTCCCGGTGCACAGAATCCAGGCCGTCGTGCCGTTCGGCTTGATCTCCAGGCCTAGCCCGATGAACATGCTCTTCAGCGGAACGTAGGTTGTTCCGTTCAGCACCTGCGGCGCCACGGGCAGCGTGACTGCCTGTCCGTTGATCTTCGCGCTCTTGCTGCCCACCGTCATCTCGACGGACTTCCCTTCGCGGGTGAACTTCAGCTTGCGCGCGTCGGCGTCGTAGGCAAAGGTGGCCTTCACCAACTCCGCCGCCGGGCGGGCCGGCCCGATCAGGTTACCATCCGTCCACACGGGCGGCGGCTCCAGCGTTGCGCCATAGGCGGCGGTGGCCAGCACCAGCGCCAGGGCCGCCGCGCCGCCAACGCTCAATAGCTGCCGGGTCCTCATGTCAACGTGCCTCCGGAATGCGTCGTACCATCTACCGTAGTACAACACCATCTCTCCCGAAGAGGGTCCCAACACCCGGGGTCGCGTCTTTGAACTTTAATCTTCTGTCCCGCGCCCGCAGCGGCTTCAGTCCCATGGCCGGAACTCGACATCGCGCGGGGGATACGGCCCCCGCAGCCGCCACGTCGCGTGACCGTCCACGAACGCCCAGTGATCGCCGCTCCGATGCCGAGGCCCATGCCCCGACGTCGACAGGCCCGGGAAGGGCCCCAGCGCCCCCGCGTCCCAGAGTACGGCGCAGCGATCCGGGCTCCTGACCGCCCCGGTCGGCACACCCGATAGCGCGGCGTTGTACGCGTAGCCCGGCTCCGCCGGCGCCGCCGGGCACACGAACACGCCGGGGTCCTCGACGTACCCGAGGGCCGCCGCCCCCCACGTCTGCCAGGGCGGGAAGGCCTCGAAGTCGTCGGCATACAAGCGGAGGCCGCGAGCCAGACTCGCCAAGTTTGCGCGACAGACCTCCCCAGCCCCCTCCAGCGCAGCAGGACGGGACACGTACGAGGCGATCAAGGCCCCGCAGACCGCCAGCAAGACCAGCCCGCCGCCTCCGAGCAGCAGCGCCCGGTGCGGCAGCCTCGCCGGCTTGCGCTGCGGGCGCGTCGTGTAGGGAGGGGACGGTTCGACAGTCTGGAACGTCGGCCGCAGCACGTCCGGCGCTGATACCCAGGCGCCCAGGAGCCCGATCCGCACCCGGTCCAGGGGCCGCAGCCGGCCCTGCCGGATCATCTCCTGCATCGTCAGGAAGGTGTACGGGCCCGACTCCTCGCCCTCGTGTGTCCGCACCCACCAGCCCACGCTCGCCCCGCACTGCGTGCAGTCCAGGTCATCGACGGGCACTTGGGCGCCGCAGGAAGGGCAGTGCATGAATCGGCCAGCCTCGGGTCGTCGGGTTGCGCCGGCGCTCGGCAGGGAACCGGCGCGCGCGCGGCCAATTGATGGAGAGCGATCGCGGGTATTGCCTCGGGGCGCTGCTTCTCTGTCGCGGCGCCTCGCTCCTGGTCCGCGCCGACGGCCTCGGCGCCGAGGGCTGGCTCAAATGGCGGGCTGTCTGGCTGCAATCGGATTGATCCTGGGCTCCGCGGGCGCGGAAGAGGGCCTCGTGCTGCGGGATCGCGTCTACCTGGGCCTGCCGGAGCCTACGCCACAGCTCCTGCAGACCGGGGTCGAGGTCCTGCGGCAGCGGGTCGTCGCGCTGACCGAAGGCGCCATCGCGGTCGAGGTGGGGGAAGGGGCGCCGCAGCTTTCGGTCACCATTGCCGACGCGCGCCCGGTGGCATCGCCGCTGTGGACGGCCGATCAGAGCTATGCGCTGTCCTGCGATGCGTCTGGGGCGCGCGTGAACGCCGCGAACGCCCTCGGCGCGCTCTACGGACTCATGGCGCTCCCGGCGCTCTTGTCGCAGGACGAAGGGGGGGCATGGCGTCTCCCGGTGCTCCGGTCGGACGAGGCGCCCGATCTCCTGCTGCGGGCGGCGCACATGACGGGGCTACCTCGCAGCCCGCTGGAGCGCCGGGCCTGGTGCCGGCGCCTGGCGGCCCTCCGCCTGAACGCGCTGGTGGTCGAAGACGACATCTGGTGGCGCCTGGACGACCCGATCGAGCGCGAGGCGGCGGCAGCGGCGTGCGCCGATCTGCGGGCTCACGGCATTGAGCCGGTCCCGGAGCTGCCGTGCTTGGGTCGGGCCCGGGCGCTGTTGGCTCTCGAGCCCATGTGCGCCGAGGGTTCCGTCGTCCGTCGCGAGCGGTTGGCGCTCTCCGGTGACCGGCCCACTGTCCTGGCCCGGCCCAACGTGCTCCGCACGGGGGCGACGGACATCCGCCTCGAGGATGCCCAGGGCCGGCCCTATGCGATGGGGCGCGACTATGAGGTCCTCGACGGCGAGACCCGCTACCCCTATCGCCCGGAAGCGACGCTCTTCCGCGTCCGGCGTCTGCCTGGTGGCCACATCCCTGACGGTGGGGAGGTCCTCGCGAGCTACGACTACGTGTCCTGCGTCAACGACTACGACGTCCCCTACTGTCCCTCCGAGCCGCGCGTCGCCGAGGTCGTGGGCGCAGCGCTGCGTAACACCCTCCTGTGCGTCAAGCCCGCTGCCGTCCACCTGGGGTACACTCGACCCGCCCTGATGAACTCCGACAGTCGCTGCCTCAGCCGCGAACCCCGGCTCACCAGCGCTCAGTTGCTCGCGGAGGACATGCAGCGGCTCCATGGGGTCGCGCGAGAGATCGACCCCGACGTGCGCGTGATGGTGTGGGCTGATGCGGTGGACCCGTATCATGCCCCCCGCGCGTTGGCTCGGGCGGAGACGGCTGCTGCGCTCTCACTGCTTCCGCGCGACGTGATCCTCAACACGTGGTTCTACGGCTCGGACCAGCCGGACCGCGAGGGGGCAGAGAGCCTGCGGTACTTCGGCGCCCTCGGCT
>VGFB01000884.1 GCA_016869015.1 Armatimonadota bacterium | reverse complement strand
AAGGCTCCCGATCATCGGCGACCCACCGGATATGGTCGATGGGGAAGCCGAACACCTGGGACGCCAGCCAGATCATCCGGCTGCGGCGGGGGTCGAGGCCCATCTTCAGCGAGCCGACCACGTCGACCGCCACGAGGTCCTCACCCGCGATGACGGTGCGGGTCACCCGGGGGAAGTAGTCGGCCTTGAAGCCCAGCACCCCATCGGCGCTGAAGAGGGCGTCCACGATTCCGAAGTGGAAGGGGAACTCGCGCAGAAGCACGACCGTCGGCCAGTCGAAGTCGCGCTTGCAGTGGTATTCCAGGAACTTGTTCGGGCACGGGAAGCAGCCGTACACGTTCTTGAGGGTCAGCGTGTTGAAGCACGACGTGTGCGTCTTGTTCGCTGCGAAGGAGATCCGGAAGTCGGCGTCGCGCAACGAGGGGGCGATCGGGTGCTCGCCGAGGAGGCGGCGCTTCGGGCACCGCAGGAAGCGGCTCAGCCACCGTCGGTAGCTGGTGCGCGGAATGAAAGACAGCTCCTCGCTGAAGTCGTGCACATGGCCCTCGGCCTCCAGGGTCTGATCGACGACCCGGAACCGTCCGTCCCGCCGCCGGTCGACGTCGACCGAGTAGCCCTCCGCGTCGATCGGGTACCCCACACCCTCCCAGCCGTACACGTCGATGGCCGTTCGGCCCCGAGCCGGATCGCCCGCCCCATACCAGTGGCTGTAGACGTTCTGGGCCTCGCCCACGATGAGCCGCGTGTAGCCGCGCTCCCTCAGGCGCGCCACCAGGTGCAGGACGAGTTCGGGATCGGTCGCGTTCGCGGGGTCTACTTCGTAACGGGACCAGACCATCATCGTGTTCGGCTTGATGAGGACGGAGAAGTCATCGGGCGTCTTGCCGGACGCACGACGCCGACGGTCGATGGCCTCCCAGAAGCCGCTCTCCTCGAGCACCTGGTCCAGGAGAGCGAACTTGTAGGCTCTCGACCGCTGCACGAGGTCGGCGACGATGCCCCGCTTGAGCTCCAGAGCCTCCGAGTCGGGGAACGCCCGCCGCTGCAGCCAGCCGAGGACCTCATCAACCGTATTGAGGTCGGGTCGCGACTCCCAGGGGATCATGCACCGCGCGTACCGCTCGCGCAGGAACGCGAAGTCGGAGGCCTCCTCCTCGCCGGCCGTGCGCGAGACCACCACGCCGCCGTCGCCGAGGGGCGGGACGTGCACCTGTCGATGACATGGATCCGGCAGCCCGGCTCGCATGGGGGGCCAGCCTCCCAGCGCAGGTTCTCAGCGCCCCCTGACGTCAACCTCCGCCTCCCGCGGCACCTCGAGCGTCTTGCCCGCCACCCTGACTCGCGGGTCGCCGAAGGCGTGGTAGACGCGCACCTTGGCCGACTCGGCAATGGGTTCGCCATCCAGCGCCTCGAGGACGAACATCGCGGAGGGGTCGTAGTCGAGGCCGCCGAATCGCGTCGCGTGGAAGGCCCAGAAGGTGGGGGAGCGGACGAGAAAGCCGTACTGCGGCAGCTCCACTCCCTCAGTCCGGTAGGGTCCCGGGCCATAGTTCACTGTGATCTGCACGTCCTCACCGAAGCGTGAGCGCTCAACGCGCGGCTCGGCGCTCACGAACTCATGGTCGGTCATCGGCAGGTGGGCGGTGAGCCGGTTCAGCGGCGAGAGGACCTCGTAAGTGTTCTTGATCAGGCGGTCGGTCTCGTTCAGCAGCTCCGCCCAGCCGCCATCGGCGCGGGCGAAGCACCGCTCGGGGTCAGGGCCGGCGGGATCGACGGCCGCGAACGTGATCTTCCCCTCCCGGAGCGTCACGTCGCCGATGTGATGGCGCCCGCCCGAGCTGCGGAGCCCCTGCAGTTCCGCACGACCCCCGCCCTCGTCCAGTAGACCGATCATCGCTGCGAAGGTACCGTCCCGGCCGTCCGGGACGTCGACTGTGAAGGGCCCCACCTCAACGGCGCCGCCCTCCGGCCACGTCTCCGTCGCCTGTGGGAAGACGTGGTCGTTCTGGAAGATGATCTTCTCGGGATGGTCGGTCGCCGGGTGGGTGAAGTGCACGAAGGCCCGCGGGTACTTGCCGACGGGCCCGCTCACGCGCCACCGGTAGGTGATCTCGAACGCTCGGGGCCCGGTCTGCCTCAGCGAGGCCACCTCGGGCCTGGCGGGCACACCCGCGGGCTGCGCGCCCTGGAAGTAGAGGTGCGAGCCGAACTGGTAGACTGCGTTCTCCGCATACAGTAGGTGACCCAGGATGTACCGCGCCCGATTCGGGGCCGCGCGATCGCCCTGGTGGGTGTAGAGGCTGACGCAGTCGCCGTAGACCATCTCAAAGAGCGGGACGACATCCTGCTCAGAGTTCTCGGCCTTCTGCGACATCATCCCCTCGAAGTAGTCGGCATCCGGCACCGCCCACTCCTGGCCTTCCTCCGAGCCGAACAGACCGAAGACGCTGCGCGCGTAGCGGACTAACTCGCGCTTCCAGTGGATGTCGTCGTTGAGCGAAAGCGGATGGGCGGGATCGAAGCACTCGAGGGGCGGCGCGGCGAAGGTGGTGTCGATGAAGTAGACCGTCGGGTGGAAGAGCGCGCGCACTTCGTTGAGGTTCTGTGGGCGCTTCGCCAGCTCCAGGGCCTTGCGGGAGCACGTAAGGTACGCCTGTCCGCCGGCCCACACGCCGCCGGCGAACAGCGACCCGTCCGAGTGCTTCATCACGTAGGTCTCGTCCCAGGACGGAGCGTCCCGGTACATGTCCTGGTAGTTGTCGTGGAGGCCGAAGAGGTAGCCGCATTGCCGCACGCGCTCCGCGCAGTCGGCCAGCGCCTCGGTGCCGCCGCACTCGGGCGCGGCCGGGAGGATGTCCGGGTGCTGGTTGTCGTAGCCCCGGTTGATCCAGCCCGCCAGCACGTACATCGCGCGTTGGATGGCCAGGTCGTGCCGGAAGTGCTCGGCCACCTGCGCCGCCTCGTCGAAGGTGTACCCGACGCTGACCTGGTCTCGCT
>VGFB01000883.1 GCA_016869015.1 Armatimonadota bacterium | reverse complement strand
CTCGGCGCTCCCGCCGAACTCGAACGCGATCCGGCTCAGCGGCTCAGGCATCAGCGAGGGGAGCTGATGCTTCACACCGCGCACCTCCAGCGTGTGCTCCCCCTCGGCGGTGATCCGCACCGTGCACATCGCTGTCGCGGCCGTGTGACGCCAGCCGGAGGCGTCGCCGCCCTCCAACGCCGCCGATTCGCCCAGCGCCGCGCCGTCGAGCAGCACCTCGGTGGGACGGCTCACGCCCACGAGCACCGTGTAGCCCGATTCGCCGGGCGGGTAGCTCAGCGTCGCGCGCAGCTTCTCGCCCTCCCACGCGGCCGCCGTGATGCTCGCCCCCGAGTTCAGATGGATGCGCTCCGGCGGCGCGCCGAGGATGACCGTGTCGGGCTCCTCCGTGCGGCCATGGAGCATGTAGAGCGGCTCGTGGATGTACATCGGGGCGAAGATCCAGGGCGACTTCACGCTGTCGATGGCGCCGATGCTGTCGGGCCAGAGGGCCACATCGTCCGGATCGGTGGACTGCTGGTACATCGCGCTCACGACGAGGTTCTCGGCCAGGGCGCGCCACGGGAGGCTGTCGTCGTAGCGCGCCAGCTTCAGCATGGCGCGGGCGTGACGCAGCCCGTTCCACTGCACCGGCCGCCCGAACCAGCTGTGGACCACCAGCGACGCGCCGAAGACAGGAATGGAAGCGCCCTGGATGAAGGGCTTCTCGGGGTCATTCCACAGGTACACAAACGGCAGCCCCCCTCGCCCCCAGCGCACGGCCTGTCTCAGCCACTCCGGGTCGCCGTCGCACTGATACGCCTCTAAGTACGCTTCCACGGCGTCGGCGGCGGCCAGGATGTCGGGGGCGTGCACGGTGACCTCCCAGACCTGCGCGGCCCGCGGCACGCGATACCGGCCCATGAACCGCAGCGCCTTCACCCCGGCCGCGTAGGCCCGCGCCTCGCCGCTCATCCGCGCGAACTTCAGCACGGTGTGGGCCTTGTCGGCGCAGGTGCCCAGCTCCGCGGCCTCGTCCGGGCCCAGCCCGTGGTAGTCCCAGCCCTTGAAGACCCCCTCATCCATGCGGTCGGCATCGAAGCGCCAGGACCCGTCGTTCTGCTGGGACGAGATCAGGGCCATGGCCTGGACGCCAAGGTTGACGAGGTGCTCGTCGGCCCGCCCGTAGTCGAAGCCCACGTCGGCCCCCAGCGGCTGCCCGCCGGTGAGTTGCAGCACCTCCGCCGCGCGCTCTCGGCACCGCTGCTTCACGAGGGGGTCATCGACGGCGATCGCGCCCTTCAGGAGCTGCTGCACGAAGCTGAGCGGCCGCCCCTTCACCGACAGAAGCTTGCCCGCGCCGCGCGACTGCCACCACTGCTGCTCCTCCGGGACCCACAGGGACTCCAAGTAGGCCTGCATGTCCCACGCAACTTGATCCTCGAGGCGCCCTTGAGGGTAGGGGAGAGGCGGCGGGGTCCCATGGATGCGCAGCCACTCGTCCATCGCGGCCAGCGCATCCGGGGCGTCCGTCCGGGCGAAGATCACCGCCTCGAGGCTGATCTCCCGGTTCGCGGGCAGGTCGTAGGGCGTCCAGGCCTCGCGCTCATTGGGCTTGACCCACGGCTTGCCTTCGTCGGCGACGGAGGGGACAAAGAGCCCCATCAGGTGAGCGTTCCGCCCCTGGAATCGATCGGGCGAGCCGAAACAGGCCGCCGGGCGGTCGTGGCTGTCATCCCACTTGCGCCGGCAGTCCCACAGCAGCCCGACGCAGGTTCCCTCGCGGTAGACGCTCATCAGCGGGATCGTGATCATCTGCGGGTGCGGCACGTACCGCAGCTGATGCGGGTGACCCTTCGCGATCAGTCGGCTCTCGTACTCGGACGAGACGTCCTCCGGATCCAGCCAGTCGAGCCCCGGGAAGAGCGCCTCGTCCTTCGCGGCCCCGAAGCTGCCCTCCCCCACGTAGAGCATCGGCGCGTCGAAGGCCAGCAGCTTCGCCGTCCGCTCGCACGTCAAGCGGCTGGTCAACCCGAGGTTCCGGCCCCCATCCCGCAACGTGAAGGCGATCTCCGCAGCCCACCGCGCCCCGTCGGCATCCACCGCCGCACACTCCACAACCAGTCCCTCGCCGTCGACCTTGGGAGTGCCATACAGCGGCAGTTCCTGCCGCCCGCCGGCGGTTCTCACCACCACGCGCCCCATCGACGGGATGCGGGCCACCGTCTCCCATCGTCGCTTCCTCACCTGCACGTCCGCGAGCCCGAAGCCGAACTCCGACCGGCGCGTGACCAGTCGGAGACCTTCCCCCTGCAGCCACGCCGTCCCGCCCTCGATGTGAGCGCCAGCCTGATCGGGGGCCACCGCGGTCTTCGCGCCGATGACCAGAGCCGTCGTCGCCTCCGATACCAGGCCGCACTGCTCGGACGAGACGGCCGCCTCCAGGGCCGCCGTCGGCGTCTGCTTCAGGGCCTTCACCTGAAAGGCCACGGTCGCCTCGCGACCGGGGGGGACCTCGATCGTCTGGGGCGCGGTGCCGATGAGTTGCACCCCGTCGGGCACGCGCAGCCTTCCGCGGATGCCCGTCGCGATGGCGGTCCCCGTCCCACGCACCACCGCCTCCACCGTGGTTGTCTCGCCGGGGCTGAGGATGAACCGCCGGGCGCGCACCTGGATGAGCTCGGCCTTCGGCTCGATCCGCAGCTCCGCGCTGCACTCCGGCACGCCCTCCGGCTGGTCGGCGGAGAGGCCGATGGCCGCGGCCCTGTCGCGACGACCGTCGATGGTGAAGCGGACCTCGGCGTACTGCTCGGGGGCCAGCGTCGGGATGGGAGCCTCCGCAGCGCCGAGAGCCCGCAGGCCCTCCGGACAGGCGACCCGCACGGAGGCGCCGCCCGTAGGCGCGTCCCCGATGTTCTTCACGCGCACCGCCAGCGTCGCGCGCTCGCCCGGGCGCTTCGCGTCCTCCTCCCAGCGTGTCCCCGCGATGCCGAGCACGGGGCCGACCCGCTCGACCCACTCG
>VGFB01000882.1 GCA_016869015.1 Armatimonadota bacterium | reverse complement strand
CGTGACGGAGCCTGCGGAGGGCGCTGAGGAGCCCGACTTGGGGGACCTCAGGCCCTTCTCAACGGTCGTGCGGCTGGCCCTGGCGAGCGCCGCTCTGGGCGCCGGTCAGCCGACGACGGAGACGGGAAGTGAGGGGGCGGAGGCGAGTTCGGGCCTTCCCGGCGCACCGGAGGGCGCGCCCCCCGGCCCAGGCCTGCCGAACATCCCCGGGCTGGAGGGCCTGCCAGGGCTGCCGGGCGGAGGTGGGGGGGAGCGATGAGAAAGCGCCGCGGCATTGTGTTGATCGTCACGCTCTGGGTGCTCATGATCCTGGTGGTGCTGGCGCTCACCTTCGCGGCCACGATGCACGTGGAGGCCCGCGCGGCGGCGAACGAGCTCTACCGGACTCGAGCACTCTACGCCGCAAGAGCGGGGGTCGAGCGGACGATTCTGGCCATCGGGCAAGACCAGACCGGGTATGCGTCACCCCTGTCGGAGTGGGCCGCGCTGGACAGCGAGGCGGACGAGTTCCCCTTCTCCAACGACGAGCGGTACGAGGTGACGGTCACGGATGAGTGCGGGAAGATCGACCTCAACGCCGCCGATGAGGAGTTGCTCGCCAAGCTCCCCGGGATGACGGATGCCCTGATCGCCTCGATCCTCGACTGGCGCGACGCGGACGATGACCCGCGCCCCGACGGCGCCGAGGTCGACTACTACAGCCGGCTGAAGCCGCCGCGTGAGTGCGCCAACCGCAGCTTCCTTACACTCCCCGAACTGCTGCTGGTGCGGGGCTTCACGAAGGAGGCCTTCTACGGACCGAAGGTCGCGGGGCAGACGCGCTTCGAGACCACGGCGCCGGAGAGGGCGACCGAGGAGGAGACGCTTCCGCTCGAGGAGCTTCTGACGGTGTATGGCGGGGCGGACGACCTGGACGCCCAGGGGCAGGAGCGCCTGAACATCAACGTCGCCGACACGACGGCGCTGGCGGAGTGGACCGATGGGATCCTGACCGAGGGGGACGTGCAGGCGATCGTCGATTACCGAGGCTCGATGGGCGCCTTCGACAGCATCGGCGAGCTGCTGCGGGTCGAGGGGATCACCCGGGAGAAGATGCAGCAGGCCGCCGACCTGCTGACGACGCGCTCCCGCGCCTCCGAGAGCTCCGGAGCGGGCTCGACGACAGGCGAGCAGCCCCCGCCGGGGATGCCCACGGTTCCCGGGCCTCCCGATGACGCGGGGCAGCCCACCCTCCCGGGCCTGGGGGGCGACACGGGGCGCCAGGCGCCGGGGGGCGAGACGCCGGGACCGCCGGGCTTCCCGCCGCCGACGCCTGACCCCGAGGGGCCGACGCCCCCGCAGCCGTCGACCAGCAATGTCGCCGACATCGACCTGGCCGCCCTGCCGGAGGCCGGCGACTTCCGCCCCAACATCCTGAACCTCAACACCGCTCCGCCGGAGACGCTTGCGACGCTGGAGGGAATGACCGAACAGGTCCTCAACGCCATCGCCGACTACCGCGAGGCCCAGTCGTTCACGACCCGCGGCGACCTCCTGGCGCTCAAGGAGATGGACGAGGCGCTGTTCGCGCAACTCGTGGAGGCCGTCACCGTCCGCAGCAGCACCCTCCGTATCACCGCAATCGGCTCGGTTGACGAGGGCCGCATCCGGGTGCGGGTGACGGCCGTTGTGGACCTGAAGCAGTCCGAGCCGAGGATCGTGTACTTGCAGGCAGGGTAGTCTCGGGTCTCAAGCCTGGGACCGGAGACTTGAGACCCCTCGCCGGGAGGCTTGCGTGGCACGCACTGAGCCGGTAGTGGGTATCGCCGCGTCCGAGACGGTGTTGCGAGCCGTCGCGATCGACGCGTCGACGTTGGCGCTGATCGCGGCGGCGGAGACGCCGCTGGCGGGCTCGCCGGTCGAATCGCTGCGTCAGGCGCTTCATGCGCTGCATGTGCGGCCGGAGGCGGTGACGACCGCGTTCGGACTGGATCGGGCGACGGTTCGGCGGATGACGCTCCCGCAGACCAGCACGCAGAACGTGGACCGCATGGTTCGCTTCGAGGCGGAGCGCTACATCCCGCTCCCGCTGGACGCGGTGGAGCTGGACTACCAAGTGCGCCCGGACCGCGGCGCCGACCGGCTGGACGTGGTGGTGGCCGCGGTGCGGAAAGACGACGCCACCCGGATGGCGCAGGCGCTGGCGGGGGCAACGGGCGCGCGGACGGTGCTGGACACGACCGGCACGGCCCTCCTCGCGGCGTGGCAGCAGGCGCGAGGGGACGTTGGCGAGGCGGCGCTGGTGGCCGATCTGTCGGGGGAGCACGCGTCGATCGTGGTGTGTGAGTCGGGGAACCTCGTTCTCGCTCGCTCGGCTCCGGCGGGGGTCGACGCCCTTCGGACGGCGCTGGCCGAAGACCTGCGGGTGAGCCTCGGCGAGGCGGAGACCGTTCGTCGGACCGAGGGGACGACCCGCGCGGAAGCCGGCCCGCCCGACCTGACGGCCTCCACCGAGGCTTCCGACCGGGAGGCCACTTCGGCCTGGCTGACGCGGCTCTCGCAGGAGCTCCGCCGTACCCTTGAGGCGTTCCGCAGCCAACGTGGCGGCGCCCAGCGTTGCTCCGTGGCCCTCACGGGCGAAGGCGCCGACACCCCCGGCTTGCGCGACATGCTGGAGTCGGCGATCGGCCAGCCCGTCGAGCTCTTCGACCCGCTGGTTGGCGCGCCGCTGCCTCTGCCGGCCCCGGGCCACTGCTTCACCCTCGCCTACGGGCTCGCCTTGCGTTCGGCGGGCCAGAGCCCGGTGGCCGTCGATCTCTCCCCGCGCGCCGAGCGCGCCGGACGTCGGCGGCGGAGGGAGCGAGGCGCCTGGGCCGCGGCCTTGGCGGTGCTGGTGCTCCTCATTGGGGCGGCGTACGTGTACGCCGACGGTCGGTTGAAGCGGGCAGAGGGCGAGGCACAGGCTGTCCACCGGCAGGTGCTGCAGTTGCAGGGGGAGGTGGGAGATGTGGAGGGCGCCCTCG
>VGFB01000881.1 GCA_016869015.1 Armatimonadota bacterium | reverse complement strand
CAGGTCATCGGGGCTGGACAGCACGACCTCGGGGTCAAGGGCCGCTCCGGGGGTCTGTGCGAGGACGGTCGCCGGCAGGCAGAAGGCCAAGGGCATCATCGGAGTTCACCTCGCGTCGGCCGCGCAGAACCGGGCGGCAGGAGAACGGACCCCTCTCGCCCAACCTGACTCTCGAACCTCAGGAGGGACCCATGGCCAGCCGGCTCGCGACACCAGCCATCCTCGTTTCGTTGTGCGCCCTTGCAGGCCTCCCCGCAACGGCGCAGGGCGTTGCCTTCACCGATGACTTCTCCGGCTATGCGGCCGGCAGCGACGGGTCGCCTCGCTGGCTGACCCAGTCCATCTTCTGGGAGGCGCGCGACGGTGCGTACGCCGTCGACGGGCGCTCGCCCGGGTTCGCGATCGCGGGGGAAGGCCCGTGCTTCGGGCGGGTGAGCGTCGAGGCGACGCTCACGCTGCGCGAGGGACACGGCGATAGCTGGAAAGTCGCCGGTGTCGCGATCTACGCGAACGCCTCCACCTACTGGCACCTCGCCCTTGTGGAGGCGCCGGAGGCAAACGAGTCCCGCCACTACGTGGAGTTGTCCGAGATGCTTGACGGTCAGTGGCTGTCTCAGACGAAGCTCCGCTCCACCGTTCGGGAGGGCCCGGTGGAGAACGCCTGGGCCTACGACACACCCTATCGGATGCGCCTCGAGCTGACGCCCGAGGGCGTCCAAGGCGCGATCGCGCAAGCCGACGGGACCGTGATCCACCGCCTCGGCTATGCCTTCAGCGCGGAGGCCACGACGGTCGGCCGGGCCGCCCTGCGGACCAGCATGTTGAGCGGGACCTTCGACGACGTGCAGGTGGCCATGGACGACCCGGTTGAGGTCCAGGAGAAGACCGGGACCCCGCCCTTTGGGGTGGCGGCCTCGAGAGAGATGATCGGGGAGGCCACCGGCTTCTACCGCGTGACTGAGATCGACGGCGTGTGGTGGGTCGTGGACCCCAACGGGCGGCGCTTCTACGCGGTGGGCACCGACCACTGCCGAATGTCCGGGCACTGGTGTGAGACGTTGGGGTACGCGCCCTACGGTCGGAACATGGAGGCCGACTTCGATTCCCCCGCCGCCTGGGCGCGGCGCGCGACCGACCGGCTGAAGGCGTGGAACTTCAACCTCCTTGGCGCGGGGGGCGGGGAGGAGGCCTTCTACCGGGGTCTGGCGCACACCCACTTCGTCGCCTTCGGATCGACCTTCTCCAGTGTCAGCGATCTCTGCCCCAAGACCACCTGGACCGGGTTCCCCAACGTCTTCCATCCGAGGTGGGAGCAGTACTGCGACAAGCTCGCGCGCGAGGCGTGTACCCGGCACCGCGACGACCCGTGGCTCTTCGGCTACTTCCTGGATAACGAGCTGGAGTGGTACGGGAAGACGGGCCAGGTCTGGGGGCTGTTCGCGGAGACGATGAAGAAGCCGCGGGACCATTCCGGCAAGATCGCCCTGGTGGGCTTCCTGCGGGACCGGTACACGACCATCGAGCGGTTCAACGCGGCCTGGCTGACGAGCTACGCCTCGTTCGACGACCTCCTGGACGTGGGGGCCCTCGACGGGAGTTCGCCCGAGGCGCAGGAGGCCACGGTGGACTTCGTGCGCTTCGTGGCGGACCGGTACTTCGCTGTGACGTGCGCCGCGATCCGCAAGCACGACCCGAACCACATGGTCATCGGCTGCCGGTTCGCCGGGGACGCGCCGGCCGGCATCTGGGATATCGCGGGCAAGTACTGTGACATCGTGACTTTCAACTACTACGGGAACGTCGACCTGGAGGCTGGCGAAGCGCCGGGTCTGGCCGAGCGCTTCACCGACTACTACCGGCAGGCGCGGCGCCCCTTGATGATCACCGAGTGGTCCTTCCCGGCCCTCGATAGCGGCCTGCCCTGCAAGCACGGCGCCGGGCAGCGCTTTGACACGCAGGCGCAGAAGGCGCAGGCCTATGAGATCTTCCAGCGGATGGTCTTCTCCCTTCCGTTCATGGTGGGCTCGGATTACTTCATGTGGGTTGATGAACCCGCCTTGGGCATCTCCAGCACCTTCCCTGAGGACTCCAACTACGGCTTGGTGAACGAGAAGGACGAGCCCTATGTTGAGCTGACCGAGACCGCGACGCGGGTGAACGCCCAGGCGTACGATCTCCACGCGGTGGGGATGGCGGAGGTGTCGGTGGGCGAAGTGCGCCTTACGGGCCGGGGTTACTCGGCGCCTGTCGCCAACCGGGGTCGCACACCTGTGACCGTGGACGTGCGGATCGTGGTTGACGGTCGGGAGAGCCGCCGCACGCTGAACCTGCCGCCCAACGGTCGCCAAGAGGTGAGGGGTGACGCGGAATGGAGCACGGGCGGGCACCTGATCGTGGTCCAGGCGGACCCGGAGCGGAAGCTCAGCCAAACCAGCCGAGCCGACGACCGCGCGGCACGGTGCTTCTACAGACCCGGGGCCCGGGCCGAGGCGGGGAGCGTGCTCATTCCGCTCGTCGTGGGGAACGCCGGCGATGAAGCGATCGCCGACATGCCGATCTCCCGGCGGCTCGCCGAGCTCGCGGACCTCGACTGGGAGGCGCTCGAGTGGTCGCAGGTCTACGTCCGGCGGGTTGGGGACGGCGAGATCGTCCCCAGTCAGATCGACCCGTACCGGGAACCGCTCACCGCCGACAGCGAGCTGACCTTCGTCGTTGCGGAGCTCGCCCCGGAGGCGTGCGAGACGTTCGTGGTCGCCGTCTTCCCAGCGCCCCAGGAGCGCCGCGAGCCGCCGTCGCCTGTGGGGGCCGAGACCGACGGGGAAGCCCTGAGCGTACGCTTCGGGGGGCTCAGCCTGTCGCGGAAGGCGGGGTCCGGCAATGTCCTGGATGGCATTGCGTTGGACGGCACGGCGCTGGGGTCGTACAACCCGTTGATCTGGCAGCACCCCGGTCAGAACCAGTGGGTCCGCACCAATCGCGGCGGCTCGGTCGAGGCGAGCCTCG
>VGFB01000880.1 GCA_016869015.1 Armatimonadota bacterium | reverse complement strand
AGTAGACGTAACCGCCATTCGGCTTGAGCGCCTCGAACTTGGTGCGGATCTCCTCCTCGATGGTGGCGCCGTCGGTCATGTTGCGGACATCGATGCCGCCTTCGAGGGTGAGGCGGTCGCCCCAGGTGCGCTTCAGCTCGAAGACGTCCATGCCGGCCTTCTGCTCGAGGGGGTCGAGGGCGTCCAGGCCGATCTCGACGAGGTCGGGGATGAGCGCCATGATGTTCCCGCACGAGTGCAGGTGGGTGAAGACGCCCCGGTCGTGACACCACTCGATCAGCCGCTTCTGCGCGGGCTTGACCACGGCGCGGTACGTGTTCAGCGAGAAGAAGAGCCCGTTGCGGTAGCCCATGTCGTCGGGCCAGCGCACCTCGTGGAAGCGGTAGCCCCGGTCCCACGCCATCTGGAGCATCGCGAGGTTCACATCGAGCGCGGTGTCGATCATGTCCCGACACCAGTCCGGGTCATCGGCCAGCGCCATCAGCATCCGCTCGGTGCCCACGTTCCAGCTCGCGAACACATCGTACCCGAACCATGCGTGGGCGATGATCCACGCGCCCTCGGCCTCCCAGCGCGCCCAGTTCCCCTCGAGGAACCTCCAGTCCATCCGGTCCTCGCTCGGGTCCATGCGCTCCTTCGCGCGCGCCCAGGAGTCCTGATCCGTGATCTGGAAGTCGAGGAACTCGGGCACGCCGCCGCGCGACTTCCAGTTCTTCATCGTCGCGCCCCAGGCGGTGGTGGTGATGACCCAGTCCTCGGTCTCCTCGACCTTCCGCACGGGGAACTGGGGGCTGTTGTCGTGGCCGAAGTAGGCGAAGTGGTCCCACCCGAAGAACTGCGCCGGGGAGACACCCGCGGGCAGCCCCTCCCGATGCCATCGCGCGGTTGTGCTGCCCCACGGGCCGTCATGCATCGGGAGCCGGTCGGGCTCCTCATGGTTCATCGCCCGCAGCATCCGTTCCCTGGTGGTCATGGCCGGAGACGTCTTCCCCTCTTCTGGTCTTCCATTCTTCCCGTTTTCGTAGTCGTTCCGTCAGATCCACGCCTTGGCCTGCGGGTCCTCGGTGCAGTAGGCGGCGAGCACCTTGTTGATGCCCTTCGCGATGTTGCGGCAGTCCTGGGCGGTGAACCACTGGTTCAGGCCCACGCTGATGTTGCGGTCGAAGAGATCGTCGGCCGTCGGGCAGTCCCCGCGCTGGTAGTCGACCTTGCCGCCGTTCGCCGTGTACAGCGGGCAGGTGTAGGGGCAGCCATCGCTGGTGGCGCCGGTCTGGGTGGTGATGGGGAACATGTCGTGGTAGATGTGCCAGTCGGGCGCGCCGTGCTTCCCGCGCATCCCGCAACCGATCCCCTCCGCGCTGAGCGCCTCCACGATCCCCTCTCCCAGCGCAATGGTCTCGGGGAAGAACCGCAGCGAGTAGCCGACTTCGCCCTCGGGATCGTTGAGCGTCTGCGGGCGGATCTCGCGGAAGGTCTTCAGCTGCTTCAGGATGCGCAGCTTCACGTTATGGAAGCGCCTCACGGTGGCGGGCATGCGCCGCAGCTGCACGACATCGATGGCCGCCTCCAGTTCGCTCATCCGGTAGTTGGTGCCGCAGAAGAGCTCGCCCTTGTACCGCGGCGGGGCGAAACGGTCGGGCCGCCACAGGCCGCCGCACTCCGCGATGCCCTGGCACCGCTCGTAGAGCCGCTCGCTGTCGGTGAGGATCAGCCCACCCTCACCCCCGCCGACGATCTTGTACGCGGAGATGCTGAAGCAGCCCAGGTCGCCGATCGTCCCGACGTGCCGTCCCTTGACCTTCCCCCCGCAGCTCTGCGCGCAGTCCTCGACGACCTTCAGCTTGTGCTTCCTCGCGATCCGCATGATGGCCGTCATGTCGCAGACCGTGCCCATGACGTGCGTCGGCGCGAGGGCAACCGTGCGAGGGGTGATGAGCGCCTCGAGCTTCCTGGGGTCCATGCCCAGCGATTCGTCAACATCGCAGAAGATGGGGATGCCCTTCGAGTGCACGACCGCCGCGGCCGTCGCGAAGAACCCGACGGCCGGGACGATGACCTCCTTGCCCGGTCCCACGCCCGCCGCCACGAAGGCACAGTTCAGCGCCGCCGTGCCTGACGTGACGCCGATGGCGTGCTTCGCCCCGAAGGTCTCCCGCGCGAGCCGCTCGTAGGCCTTGACCTTCGTTTCAGGGAGATTCGAGTAGTAGTTCGCGAGGAAGGGCCCCCCGCCGAGGTCCTCCGCCTCGGCTGCCTCACGCATCTTGGCGAGCGTCTTCGCGGAGAACCCGAACCGCTCGGCGACCGACATGAACTCCTCGATGCCGATCTTCGGCTCGCCCCTACCCTCGATGGTCGAGACGGCCTTCAGCCCGCCCTGCAGCGCCAACTGCTGATCGATCTTCCTGGCCATTCCGAATCCCACGCTTTCCGAACGGCAGTGCGGCAGAAGCCGCTCCTACGAGTGGCACGGGCGTCTCGCCCATGCAGTCATGGCACAGAGGCCGCGTTGTTCTCTTCGTACAGCTCGGGCACCTCGTTGGCCGGGTCGACCGCCACGCGGCAGTTCACCGGGGCGCCCTCGAAACGGAAGGCGAGCCGCTTGGGCTCGAGATCCAGGGGCGCCGCGAGCGGCCCGAGCTTCTGCGTGGCGAGGGTCTTCCCCTCGGCGTCGAGCAGGGCCACCGTGAAGGCTGGGGCCTCACCGCCGCCGAGGTTGTGGACGGTTCCGCTGAGCGCCCCCTCCTCGCGTCGCAGTTCCCGTGAGCAGACCGCGAGGTCCGGGCGCGTCCGGATGTCGGGTAGGGCCTCGACCTGCGTCAGCTCGAGCACGAGCGACGTCTTGGGCGGCAGCGTGAGCGGCACCGGCGTCATCCGGGCGATCTCGAGGGCCTCCTCGCGCTGGACGGTATCTACCGCGTCGTCCCCGTTCACGTCCGGTCCGAGCGTGAGCCGGTACCGGCCGCGGTCCAGCGTCCGGAGCCGGATCGCGCCATCGCTCGCCGTA
>VGFB01000879.1 GCA_016869015.1 Armatimonadota bacterium | reverse complement strand
CGAGGTGAAACGTTTGCCGCCGCATTGGATCTAACAGGGTGAAGGTTTGCAGGATGCGGAGGAGTCATGACCGGATCGACGCGCAACAAGACCGCCTTTCTCGTGCTGGCCGTCCTGGCGGGCCTGCTCCTGGCCGCCTGCGAGCGCAAGACCATCAACCAGATCCTCGCCGAGCCCGACCGCTACGCCCGGCGCGAGGTCGGCATCGTCGGGACGGTCACGGACAGCTACTCCGTGCTCGGACGCGGCGCCTACCGGGTCGACGACGGGACCGGCAAGCTCTGGGTGGTGTCCGACAAGGGGGTTCCACGCAAGGGCGCCCGGGTCGGCGTCAAGGGGAAGATCAAGAACGGCTTCGACCTGGGCGGGCTGATCAAGATCCCCGAAGCCTTCCGCTCGGGGCTGGTCATGATCGAGTCCTCGCACCGCGCGAAATAGCGGCGGCGCCTGGGCTCAGGCCGGGCGAGGAGCGGATTCAGGGCGCGCCGGCGATGCGCGCGTAGAGCGCCTCGTACAGAGGGATGATCTTGCTCGCGCAGAAGCGCTCCCTGGCCGTGCGCCGCGCGCGGCGCCCCATGTCGCGCAGCCGGCGCTCGTCGCCCAGGAGCTCCAGGGCGCGGCGCGCCATCTCCTCCACGTTGCGCGGCTCGACCAGGAAGCCCTCCACCCCGTCCTCGACCACCTCGGGCAGTCCTCCGACGCGCGAGACGATCACGGGCACCTCGCAAGCCATCGCCTCCAGGGCCACGAGGCCGAAGGATTCCGTCTCGCTGGGAAGCAGGAGGAGGTGGGAGGCCGAGATCAGTTCGCCGATGTCGTCGCGCTTGCCCAGGAAGTGCACCTTCTTCTCGACGCCCCGCTCGCGCGCCAGCCACTCGGCGTTGCTGCGCTCGGGACCGTCCCCGACCATCAGGAGCACCGACGGGATCTCCTTCTGCACCCGGCTGTAGACCTCCACCACATCCATGGGGCGCTTCACCGGGCGGAAATTGGAGACGTGGATCAGGATCTTCTCGCCCCCCGGGGCTATGCAATGGCGCAAGCCTCCGCCGGAGTGCGGCAGGTAGAGGTCGCAGTTGACGAAATTGTAGATGACCTCGATCGAACAGCGCACGGAGAAGGTGCTGAACGTGGCGTCGCGCAGGAAGTTGGAGACGGAGGTCACGCCGTCGGACTGCTCGATCGAAAAGCGGGTGATCGGCAGGTAGGAGCGGTCCGCCCCGACCAGGGTGATGTCGGTGCCGTGCAGCGTGGTGACGACCGGCAGCGGCTTCGGCCGCAGCATCGACTTCGCGAGGTAGGCGCTCACCGAGTGCGGGATGGCGTAGTGGCAGTGGAGGACGTCGAGTTTCTGCTGCACGGCCACTTCGGCCATGCGCGTGGCGAGGGCAAGCGTGTAGGGCGGGTGATCGAAGAGCGGGTAGCTGCGGACCTCCACCTCGTGGAAGTGGATGTTGTCGACCGCCTGGTCCAGGCGCATGGGGGGAGCGTAGGTGATGAAGTGCACCTCGTGGTTGCGCTCGGCGAGCTCCTTGCCGAGCTCCGTGGCGACAATGCCGCTCCCCCCATACGTGGGATAGCACGTGATCCCGATTCGCATCGCTCCTCCGGCTCTTGCGGGCGCCCGGCCGCGCCCCTCACTCGAACGCGGCGTTCACCAGGTTCGCCTGCTCCCGCCTGTGGGCGCGCAGCGACCCTGTGGCCGGGCTGGAGCTGTCGGGCCGGCCGACGTATCGCAGCCCCTTGCCGAAGGGGAGGATCGCCTCGAGCCGCGGGCGCACGAAACTCCAGGCCCCCATGTTGCACGGTTCTTCCTGTACCCAGAAAATCTCCTGGGCCCGTTTGTAGGACTCCAGCAGCTTCGTGACGTGCCACTCCGGATAGGGGTAGAGCTGCTCCAGGCGCGCGACGGCGATGTGCGGGCTCTTCCGCCGCTCGCGCTCCGCCAGCAGGTCGTAATAGACCTTGCCCGAGCAGAGCAGGAGGCGGCGGACGGCATCCCGGTTCTCCACGGCCGCGTCGTCGATCACGAGCTCGAAGCTCCCTTCCACGAAGTCCTTCACGCGCGAGGCCGTGCGCGGGTGCCTGAGGGTGCTCTTGGGGGTCATCACCACCAGCGGAATGCGCTTGGCGTCGCGCATCTGCCGGCGCAACAGGTGGAAGTACTGGGCCGCGCTCGATGGGAAGCAGACGCGCATGTTGTCTTCGGCGCAAAGCGCCAGGAACCGTTCGAGGCGCGCACTCGAGTGCTCCGGACCCTGCCCCTCGAAGCCGTGCGGCAAAAGCATGACCAGGTCGCAGGGCTGGCGCCACTTCGAATCCGAGCTGCTGATGAAATTGTCGATGATCACTTGCGCGCCGTTGGCGAAGTCGCCGAACTGCGCCTCCCAGATCACGAGGCTGAGCGGGTCGGCGACGCTGAAGCCGAACTCGAAGCCGAGCACGGCCGCCTCGGAGAGCGAGCTGTCGAAGACCTCGAAGCGCGCCTGCTCCGGATGGACATGCTCGAGCGGCACGTGCTCCTCACCCGTCTCGTAGTCGCAGAGGACGAGGTGGCGCTGGCTGAAGGTGCCGCGCGCGCAGTCCTGGCCGCTCAGCCGGACGGGAGTCCCTTCGTAGACCAGGGTGCCGAAGGCGAGCGCCTCGGCGTACGCCCAGTCGATCTCCGTGTCCCCGTGGAGCAGCTCCCGGCGCCGGGCGAAGAAGGGCTTGAGCTTGGGATGGAGGCGGAAACCCTCGGGAAGCGTGGTGAGGGCGCTCCCGATCTCGGTCAGGACGGAGAGGGAGACGCGGGTGTCGCCCGCGGGCTGGAACTCGCGCAACTCCTCCTCCGAGACCGCCAGCGGGATGTCGGCCTCGAACCGGCTGTTGCCCGAGAGGCTCTCCTGGTACGCCCGGTCCAGACGCGCGCGCATCGAGGCGCGCATCGAGGCGAACTCCTCCCCCCCGAGCACTCCTTCGCCGATCAGTTGTTTCCCGTAGAGATCCACGACCGACGGCCGCTC
>VGFB01000878.1 GCA_016869015.1 Armatimonadota bacterium | reverse complement strand
GCCGGTCAGCAGCGCGGCCCTGTGCAGTTGTCGTTCGCGCGCTCCGTCGATCCTGTGCTGTCGATGGACATGTCGATCACTCGTATGGCGGTGGCGAAGCCTGACAAGGTCCTCGACTCCAGCGAGGCCTATCGGAAGTGGGAAGACGAGCAGCCCGAGGAAGAACTCCGCACGATGGGGCGCAAGTCGCTGATCCCGTATGGCCTCTACCTCGCCAAGGGCTTCATCAGCGCCTTCCTCGCCGAGCAAACGGGGTTCAGCGACGACGACCTGGCGCTGTTCTGGGAGGCCCTCCTCAAGATGTACGAACTTGACCGGTCAGCCAGCAAGGGGCTGATGTCCGTCCGCGAGCCGATCTTCGTGTACCGGCATGTCGGCACCGACACCAACTCCGAGCAACGCGCGCAGCAGGCGAAGCTCGGGTGCGCCCCAGCGCACAAGCTCTTCGACCTGGTGGAGGTGACAAAGCGGGAGGGTGTGAGTGCCCCGCGCTCCTTCTGCGACTACACTGTGACGTTCCACCAGAGCCGCGTGCCTGCCGGAGTCCAGGTGGGGTTCGTGGTGACAGGCCCGGACGGCGGCGCGCAGGTCCTGTGGGACAGCGTGCCGGAGGGCATCTGTGTCGTGTGAGTCGGTTCCGAGGAGGTGGAACCGTGTACGACGAGGACGATCTGCTCCCAGTCTCGGCGCTCATGCACCTGGTCTACTGCGCGCGGCGGTGCGCGCTGATTCACATCGAGCGGCTGTGGGACGAGAACCGCTTCACCGCTCAGGGCCGGCAGCTCCACGAGCGCTCTCACGAGCAGGACGCCGAGACCCGCGTCGACCTGCGTGCTGTGCGCGGTCTGCGCGTTCACTCGCTGAGGCTGGGCCTGTGGGGGCAGGCGGATGTCGTCGAGTTCGGCCGCCTGCCCCCGGACTCGACCGGCGGGTGCGAGCTGGAAGGGCTGTCAGGTCGCTGGCAGCCCTTCCCCGTCGAGCACAAACGCGGTCGCGAGAAGCCCGACCTCTCCGACGAGGCGCAGCTCTGCGCCCAAGCGCTCTGCCTGGAGGAGATGCTGGGCGTCGCGGTGCCCGAGGGGGCGATCTTCTACCACCAGCCCCGACGCCGGCATCCGGTCGAGTTCACCGGGGGCCTGCGCCGGGAGACCGAGACCCTCGCTGCGCGCCTGCACGAGCTGCTGCGGGCCGGGGTGACGCCTCCCGCGCAGTACGAACGCAAGTGCCGGAGTTGTTCCCTGCTGGATCTGTGCCTCCCGCAGACCGCGGGGCAACGCCGCAGCGCTAAGCGCTACCTGGCTTCCGCTCTCGCGTCGGCAGCCGCCGTGTCTGCGCAACCCGAGACCCGAGACCCGGGACCTGCAACCGCCGTGGACGGAGGTGGCCCTCCGTGAAACGACTGCTGAACACGCTCTATGTGACCACCGACAAGGCGTACCTGGCCAAGAAGGGCGAGACGGTCCTGGTGCGCGTCGAGAAGGAGACGAAGCTGCGCGTGCCACTCACCGGCCTGGACGGCATCGTGTGCCTCGGGCGCGTCGGGTGTAGCACGTCCCTCATGGGGGCGTGCGCGGAGCGGAACATCGCGATCTCCTTCCTTAGCGATCGCGGGCGCTTCTGGGCGCGGGTGCAGGGGCCTGTCTCCGGGAATGTGCTTCTCCGGCGCGAGCAGTACCGGCGGGCCGACGACCCCGAACGCGCCGCCGAGATCGCCCGCGCGGTGGTGGCGGCGAAGGTCGCCAACCACCGGACGATCCTGCTCCGCGCGCTCCGCGACCACCCCGAGATGTCCGGCGCCGAGGATGTGCAGTTCGCGGCGGCGCGCATGGGCTACCTCTTGCGCCGTCTCATGGAGGCGCTTCCGCTCGCGCAAGTCCGCGGCGCCGAGGGCGAGGCCGGCAAGCTGTACTTCGGCGTGTTCGACCACCTGATCGTGGCCCAGAAGGAGGAGTTCCGGTTCGTGCGGCGGAGTCGCCGGCCGCCCCTGGACAACATGAATGCACTGCTGTCCTTCCTGTACGCGATCCTGGCCCACGACGCGGCCTCCGCACTGGAGGGCGTCGGCCTGGACCCGGCTGTGGGCTTCCTGCACCGGGATCGGCCCGGGCGGCCGGGGCTCGCATTGGACCTGATGGAGGAGTTCCGCCCCTTCCTCGCCGACCGCGTCGCGCTCTCGCTGGTCAACCGCCAGCAGGTGCGCCCCGGCGGATTCCGTCACACGGAGTCCGGGGCCGTGATGATGGACGACCCTACGCGCAAGGCCGTGCTGGCCGCCTATCAAGCCCGGAAGCAGGAGGAGGTGCATCACCCGTTCCTGGATGAGAAGATCGCGACTGGGCTGTTGCCCCACGCCCAGGCGATGCTGCTGGCCCGACACCTGCGCGGCGACCTGGACGGCTACCCGCCATTCCTGTGGAAGTGAGGCGGAGCGATGATGGTGCTCGTGACGTATGACGTGACGACCGAGACGCCTGAGGGCCGGACGCGGCTGCGCCGGGTCGCCAAGGTCTGTGAGGACTACGGCCAGCGCGTCCAGCAGTCGGTCTTCGAGTGCCTCGTTGAGCCGGCCCAGTGGATCGCCCTTCGACAGGAGTTGGAGGACAAGATCGACCCCACTCAGGACAGCCTCAGGTTCTACTTCCTGGGGTCCAACTGGAGGCGAAGGGTGGAGCATGTGGGAGCCAAGCCCGGGTACGACCCCGAGGGGCTCCTGGTCGTGTAAGTGGGGGCTCCCGCGAACCCTCAGTTCCCACGCCAAGCCTGGGAGGTTCGCGGAAGCCCGGAGTACCTCCAGTGGCGGCAGTTCGGCTCAGGCTGCGCCGTCTCGGGTCGCGGCAGGCAGGGGTTCGCGGCGGGGGTTCGCGGAAACGGCCTCAGCAGCCCCTGAGGTACAGGCTTCGTGAAGCGTACGGGTCGCCCCCTCACGGGGGCGTGGATTGAAACGCGTGTGCCCGGCCTTGCCGCCGAGGATTGCCGTCGTCGCCCCCTCACGGGGGCGTGGATTGAAA
>VGFB01000877.1 GCA_016869015.1 Armatimonadota bacterium | reverse complement strand
GCCCCTCATTGATGTGAGCGTCGTACTCCTCGCGGAAGTACCGCAGCGTCGAGAGCACCGGGTTCGGCGCCGTCTTCCCCAGCGCGCACAGCGACGTCTGCGCCACCGTGTCGGCCACGTCCTCCAGCAGCTCCAGCTGCGCCGGCGTCCCCCGTCCCTCCGCGATGTCCGTCACGATCTCGAGCATCCGCGCGATCCCCAGCCGGCACGGGACGCACTTCCCGCACGACTCGTCCTGCAGGAACCGCAGGAAGTACCGCGCCACATCCACCATGCACGTCCGCTCATCCATCACCACCATGCCACCGCTGCCGACCATCGAGCCGGCCTCGGCGAGCGTGTCGAAGTCCACCGGCAGATCGAAGCACGACTCCGGCAGGCAACCGCCCGACGGGCCGCCCGTCTGTACCGCCTTGATCCGGTGTCCGTTCACCGGGCCGCCACCGATCTCGTGCACGATCGTCCGCAGCGACGTGCCCATCGCCACCTCGATCAGCCCCGTGTTCTTCACCTGGCCGGTCAGGGCGAAGACCTTCGTGCCCTTGCTGCCCTCCGTGCCTCGGGCGGCGAACCACGCCGCTCCCCTCCGGATGATGAGCGGGACGTTCGCCCACGTCTCCACGTTGTTCAGTGTCGAGGGACGCTTCCACAGCCCTTCCTCGACGGTATGGATGTCCTTGGGCCGCGGCTCGCCAACGCTCCCCTCCAGCGACGCCATCAGCGCCGTGGACTCGCCGCAGATGAAGGCCCCCGCGCCGCGCGCGATCCGCACGTCGAACGAGAACCCGCTCCCCAGGATGTTCCCGCCCAGCAGCCCCGCCTCGCGCGCCTCCGCCACCGCCACGTGCGCGTGGTGTACGGCCAGCGGGTACTCGTGGCGCACGTAGATGTACCCCTGGCTCGCGCCGACCGCGTAGGCGCCGATCAGCATCCCCTCCAGCACCGAGTGCGGGTTCCCCTCCAGGATGCTGCGGTCCATGTACGCTCCGGGGTCGCCCTCGTCGGCATTGCAGATCACGAAGCGCTCCGGGCTCGCGACCGCCCGGCATAGCTCCCACTTGCGGCCGGTTGGGAACCCTCCGCCCCCCCGACCTCGCAGACCCGAGGCCTTGATCTCCTCAATGACCTCCTCCGGCTGCATTCCGCCCAGCACCTTCGAGAGCGCCGAGTACCCCCCGATGGCGAGGTAGTCCTCGATCGAGCAGGGATCGACCTGGCGGTTCTCACTCAACAGCACCCGGTCCTGGCCGGCGTAGAAGGGAATCTCCGACTCCCGCCGCCGCGCTTCCTGCCTCACCGGGTCCACATACGCCAGCCGCTCCACCACCTCGTCCCGCGCCACCGACAGCGCCACGATCTCCCCGATGTCCTCCGGCTCCAGATGGCAGTAGAAGAGCCCCGAAGGCTCGATCACCATCAGCGGGCCCTGCTCGCAGAACCCGTGGCAGCCGGTCACGCGCAGGCGCACCGACTCACACAAGCCCTGCCGCTCAAGCTGTTTCCCGACCGCCTCCACTACGGCCAGACACCCCGAGGCCCGGCAACCCGTTCCGCCGCACACGGTAACGGTCTTCCGCACGCTCTCCCGCGCCGTGGCCAGGCTTCCCCGCACGCCCTCGAGATCAGCGACACACGCGAGCTTCGGCATGGGCCGGCGCCTCCTTCTCCGTCTCGCGAACTGCGAGAACCAGCTTCCGCAGCTTGGCGGCAGTCATGTGGTCGTGGTATTCCCCGTCCAGCACCACCACCGGGCCCAGCGCACACGCTCCCAGGCAGTTCACGCACTCCACCGTGAACAGACCGTCCTCGGTCGTCTGTCCCGGCTCCACACCCAACAGCCCCAGCACCTCGTCCAGCATCCGCGGCGCCCCCCGCACATGGCAGGCCGTGCCCATGCAGACGGTGATGAGATGGCGGCCCCGCGGTGTCAGGGCAAACGCCTTGTAGAAGCTAGCGACGCGAAAGACCTCGATCAGGGGGATCTGCAGGTGCTCGGCCACCAGGACCATCGCCACCTGGGGGATGTGGCCGCATTCGTCCTGGATGTCCAGGAGGATCTCAACCAACTCGCGCGGAGCAGGCTCCCGCCGCTCCAGAATCTGGAGCACGATGTCCATGGGCATAGTCCTTTGCGCAAGGTGCGTCTCTCAGCGGTGAGACGCGTGCAACCCAACCGGTCGGGGCGCCTTTGCCCGGGCCGGATGGGCATTCCTCAGCCGGCGGCCCCTTTCCTTCACCGGCGGGTGAGGAGCTGTTCTGCAGTTCTACTATTGACTGTAGTACATTTCTGTGCTAAGCTCCCCTCGCCGGTCGGACAGCCGGGACCCGAGCCCCGAAAGGAGGCTGCGCCATGTCCCACCCACGGGTCGTACTCTCCCTCCTGGTTGTCTTGGGAGGCCTCTCCGCCGCAAGCGCTCAGGAGACGCAATCCCGTTGGACCGAACAGGACATCGCCGATGCCATCGCTTTCGGCCTGCTTCCCGCCGAGCGAGCCACCGCAGCGGACCTCAACCGCCCAGTGACTCTCGGGGACGTTGTCCGCCTGCTGCTTGAGGCGCGTCCTTACCTGCGCGGTCTGCCGGGGGAGCCCGGGCCGCCAGGGCCTCCGGGCCCGGCCGGGCCGCCGGGGGCCGCTACACCTCGTTACCGGGCTCCCACTGCGTCCTACCTGCCGCCGACGAGGCCGACGGCCCCGACGGAGGCGCCCCTCCCGCTTGTGAGCCGCCGAAACCAGATTGCCGACTGGGTGTTGGGCTCGGCCTCCAGGCAGACGCAGCGACAGTATGAGAGCATGTGGGAGATGGTCAGACCACGGGGGGACGACGGGGGCGGCTACTCCTCGGGCTCGTCGTCATCCTCCTCCGACGAGTGCGACAGTGGTCACTGCCACCACCACTGTGACGGCAGTGACTAGTGCTGTCTTTCGTAAGTATGATGACGTATTGACTGGGGCTGGTTGGGTGTGCTAAGGTGCCTCGGGTAGGAGGCATGATATGGCACGAACCAGCC
>VGFB01000876.1 GCA_016869015.1 Armatimonadota bacterium | reverse complement strand
CCGCCGTCGTCAGCGCTCCTCACCCCTATGCCGTTGGCTCGTGGCCCGAAGCCGGCCACGGGAATCACCGCGCCGTGCTGCGGGTCCCGGCGGCGCCCGTGGTGTGGGCGCACCTTGAGTGGCGCCGCCGCGACTCCCGTCCAGAGACGAAGGACATCCGGCTATACGACGCCGCAACGGGCGAGCGCATCAGGAATGTGGTTCGCCTGACGGTGACGCGCGAGTTCTGCGATCTGCTCCTCCAGCCGAAGACTGCGCCGGGCGAGGTGTACGTCTACTACCTCCCTTACGACCCTCCCGGCACGGGCCCCTTCGGCGAGGGGGGACCGTACTTCCCGCCCGAGGATACGGCCGACCCCGCGTGGCGGGCGAAGCTGGGCGACTCGTCGGCGTATCCCCGCGCGAAGGTCTTGCGGATCGAGGCCCGCAGCGAGTTCCATCGAATGGACCCGATGGAGGTCATTGCGACCGAGGAGGAGACGAAAGCCCTCCTCGGTAGGCACCCGGACGACTATCTGCTGTTCCCCGAGGATCGCCGCCATCCGATCCGCATGTTCGAGGACCTGCCGTACTGCTGGATCGAGCGCGGGCCGGGAGGCGACTTCGCGGGTGAGGCCCAACCGGGTGAGTTCTACGCGCTGCAGGTCGGCGTCTTCGCGGCACGTCGGCCGATCGAGGATCTGGCGGTCCGCTTCGCCGACCTCACGGGCGCCGGCGGGACGATCCCGGCCTCGGCGTTCACCTGCCTCAACCTCGCCGGAACGGACTGGCTCGGCCGTCCGTTGACGAGGACCTGCCCGGTCGGCGTGGGCAAGGTCCGACCGCTCTGGATCGGTGTGCAGGTTCCCCCAGATGCCAAGGGCGACTACACCGGCACCTTCACCATCCAGCCGCCGGGCCTCGCGCCCACCGAGGTCGCGCTGCGGCTGACGATCGGCGGCCCGGTCCTGGCAGATGCCGGTGACAGCGACCTGTGGCGCATGTCGCGCCTGCGCTGGCTGAACTCGACGCTGGGCATCGACGAGGAGGTGATCCCGCCCTTCACGCCTCTTCAGACGAAGGGGGCGGCCGTGCGCTGCCTCAACCGCGAGGTGGCGTTCGGCGGCACCGGCCTGCCGGACCGCATCAGCAGCAACGGGCTGGGCGTCCTCGCGGCGCCCATGCAGCTGACGGTCGAGTCCGCCGGCAAGCCACTTCGCTGGAAGCCCGGCCGCACCCGAACCACGAAGGCCACCGACGCCACCGTCGAGCGCGTAACCACCGCCACTGCGGAGGGCCTCACCCTGACGGTCGCCTCGAAGATGGAGTTCGATGGTTGCGTGTCCTTCACCGCGACGCTGAAGCCGGACCGTGAGGTGGATCTCGACAACCTCCACCTCCGCCTCCCCCTCAATCGCGCCGTCGCCGAGTACATGATGGGCTTCGGCAAGCGCGGCGGGTATCGTCCGAGCGAGTGGCACTGGCAGTGGGACGTTGACAAGGCGAACCACATGGCGTGGTTCGGCAACGCGGACGCCGGGGTGCAGCTCAAGCTCATCCCCGACAGCGACGCCTGGCAGGTTTCGGACCTCCGCGAGAGCGGCCTTCCCGCCTCCTGGTGCAATGAGGGGCAGGGCGGCTGCAATGTGACGGAGGAGGGCGACCAGGTCACCGTCGACGCCTACACCGGGCCGCGCACGCTGAAGGCGGGTGAGCCCCTCGACTTCCGCTTCCGCCTGCTGATCACGCCGTTCAAGCCCCTCGACCCGCGGCACTGGGAGTGGCGCTACGGCGACCCGAACGGCGACGGCACGATCCTGCACATCCACCAGAGTGCGCCGCAGAACCCGTACATCAACTACCCGTTCCTCACCGTGCCCGAACTCCGCGCGACGGTCGAGGCGGTGCAGGCGGCTCGCGGCCGCCGCGTCGACCTCGGCAAGCTGACCTATCCCGCCGAAGGCTGCCTCAACCCGGCGCGAGGGTCGTTGCACGTCTGGGCGCGGGTGAACTTCGACCCCACCGCCGGCGCGCCTCAGCAGGCCCGCTTCAACCAGGGCCTCTTCAGCCTCAACCTCCCGAATGAGGACTCCCTCGGGTTCTACTGGAACATCGACGACCGGGGGATGCGCACCTACGTCCGCCGCGGCGCGCCCGCGCTCAACCAGTACCCCGTCCTCTTCGGCACACATCAGCCCGACTGGCGCGAGGGTGATCGACACCTGCTGACCCTCTCCTGGGGCGAGCGCCTGGCGATCTACATCGACGGGAAGCTCGCCGGCGAGGCGCCGTTCAGCGGCACGGTGACCTCGCCCCTCGGCGGGGCAACCCTCAACTTTGCCGGCGCGGGGTTCGCGCTTGGCGCCATCAAGATCACCGACGTCCCCTACGTCGAAGGGGAGAGTGTCGCCCCATCCGCCGACGAACACACGCTGCTGCTCGACACCTTCTCCGGCTGGGACGGCGGGGAGCGGACCCGACCGGAGCGCGGAACCCCCGGTGTGCTCAGCGGCGTGTGTGAGCGTCGCGACTCCGCCCTCGCCTTCTCCTACCGCGAGATCGAGGGGCCGCCCAAGGGCGTGAACATCTACTACACGGTCCGCGAGCTGAGCAACTACGTTGCGGAGATGTGGGCCCTGCGCAGCCTCGGGGACGAGGTCTTCCGCACCGGCGGCGTGTCGATCTACACCGACCCCGACGTGCCCCCGGCCGGCGGCTACGCCTGGCTGCGCGAGCACCTCGTGGCGGGGTATGAGCCCGCCTGGCGCACGGCGCTGTGGAACGGCGAGCTCGACGCCGCGATCAGCCAGCAGGGCCTCTCCCGCTGGCACAACTACTACGTCGAGGGTCTGCGGTGGATCATGGGGGCCACGGGCGTCGACGGCCTGTACCTCGACGGCATCGGCTACGACCGGGAGATCATGAAGCGCGTCGCCAAGGTCATGGCGCGGACCGATCCCGGGTACCGGATCAACTTCCACTCCGGGGACAACTGGTCCCCGCCCTGGGACCGGCTGCGCGAGGCCAGCCC
>VGFB01000875.1 GCA_016869015.1 Armatimonadota bacterium | reverse complement strand
TGGCGAGGTGCGGTGGACCCGTGAGCGGGGAAACGCCCAGCTCTCCTACTCGACTCCCTGTGTCTACACTCCGCCGGAGGGGCCGGCACAACTGCTGTTCAGCAGCAATGCCCATGGGGTGACGGGCGTCGAGATCCAGACGGGCCAGGTGGTGTGGGAGGCCGGCTCGGTGCTGCCGCAGCGCGTGGTCGCCTCCCCTGTCCTCGCGGGGGACCTCGTGATCGCCGCCTGCGGTCAGGGCGGAGGGGGCGTGGTTCTGGTGGCGGTTCGCCCCGGGTCCGGGGAGGTCGTCTATGAGACGCGCGGCCTGCAGGCGCCCTACGTGCCGACCCCTGTTTGCGTCGATGACCTGCTGTTCGTCTGCCATGACCGCGGGAACATCTCGTGCCTGGTCGCGGCTACGGGCGAGCTGCTCTGGAGCGAGCGACCGGCCGGCGCCTTCTACGCGTCGCCCATCGTCGCGGACGGCAAGCTCTTCTGCACCACCCGAGAGGGCGAGGTCGTGGTGGTGCGAGCGTCCAGGACCTACGAGTTGCTGGCGGTGAACCCCCTGGGTGAGCCGAGCTCGGCCACGCCGGCCATCGCCGGGGGGCGAATGTACCTGCGCACGCTCTCGCACCTGATCTCCCTGGGCGGCCGGTAGGCGCTTCGGCGGGACCGCAAGGAAGCCCCGCGCCCGCCGTCGAATAGGCTGCGCGCCGATGGGGCGCGGGCCCAGGCGACAGCCATTCCGTGAGGAGTGAGGACATGAAACTGGGGTTCATCGGCTACAACGACCCGGCGGGCGTGGAGGCGGATGCGAGGTTCGCGGCGACGCACGGGTTCGACGGGCTGGAGTACAACTACTGGGGCGACTTCCGGGACTTGACGCTGGAGACCGTCACCGCCATGCGCCGGACGCTGGACGCCCACGGGGTCGGCACGTCGGCGCTGGGCCTGTGGGGCTGGAACCACCTGGCGCCCGATCCGGCGGTACGGGCGGAGGCGCACGAGATGCTCGGCCGCGCGATCGAGTTCGCGCAGACCCTGGGCGCGGAGGCGCTGATCACCGGGGGCGGGGTGCTGACCGAGGAGGCCATCGAGCCGAACGTCGAGGAGTTCGCGAAGGTCTTCCCGCCCTTCCTCGAGCGCATGGCCGGGGCGGGGCTGACCCCGGCGATGTACGCGGTGCACGGGAACAGCTTCTTCGACTGCATCGAGGCCTTCCAGCAGGTCTGGGAGCGCCTCCCGCAGGTCGGGATCAAGTTCGACCCGGCGAACTGGCGGCATCACGGGGATGACTATCTGGCCGTTCTCCGCGACCACGGTGACAAGATCAGCTACGTGCACATCAAGGAGCACCTGTACATGGACGGGGAGCTCGCGGCCCAGCCCGCCGCGGGCATGGGCGACATCGAGTGGGGCAAGGTGCTGGCGTTCCTGTACGAGCACGACTACCGGGGCTATCTCTCCTTCGAGCCGCACGGGCCGCACTGGTCCCGCGAGCCGCTGCGCAGCAAGATGCTCCTCCTCAGCCGGAAGCACCTGGAGCAGTTCTTGCTGTAGGCGCAGTGCTCAGGGGCAAGCGGGCGAGGCTCCGGGGGCGGCGTCCCGGAGTCGTGGGTCCCGCAGCGCGCTGTCTCAAGTGAACGGATGAGTCCCGCCGCCTGCGGGGCTGACACCGCAGACGGCCCGACGCCCACCTACCCTCTCCGGTCGCACCCCCTGGTTGCCGCGCGGCTTGCGGGCCCCCGGCTTTTCTGGTATCCTCTCCCGTGGCGCCGGGCGTCGGCGGCCCGTGCCCAGAACCGCGCCTCGCCCGAGAGAGGGGCCTTCCGGGTGGATTGGTGGAACCTGACCGGACTGCTGCTGGCGGCCCTGGCCGTGCTGGTGTGGCTGGCGGTTGAGGTCCACCGATACTTCCGCGGGCGCAGCGTCCTGAGCGGCAAGCAGCTGCTGCTGCGCGGGATTGTGGCGCTGTTGCTGACGGGCGTCGTCTCGATGATCATCTGGGGGGCCTACTACCCCTGGGCCGCCGAGCAGCAGTGGCAGCAGTTGGGCTTCTGGACGCTGGCGCTGGTGCTCGTGTTCGTGATTGTAGTGCTCACCTTCCGCGACTGGCGGATGCTGATTCGCGAGCGCCACCTGCGGCGGGCGGAGCTGTACCGGCAGATGGACGCGGAACTCGGCCCGCCCGCACGTCGCGGGCCCAAGCGGGATGCCTGAACGGCGGGGGGAGCCGTGTCGGACCAACACATGCGTGCCGCCCTGGCCCTCGCGAGGCGCGGCGTGGGGCGGACGGCCCCGAACCCGCCGGTCGGGGCTGTCGTCGTCAAGCGAGGCGCGCTCATCGGTCGGGGTTACCACCGGGCCGCCGGGCAGCCGCACGCCGAGGTGGAGGCTCTGACGGACGCAGGCCCGGCCGCGCGGGGGGCCGACCTCTACGTGACGCTCGAGCCCTGCGCGCACCACGGCCGCACACCGCCCTGCACGGACGCCATCCTCCGGGCCGGCGTTCGTCGCGTCTGCTACGCGGTCGGGGACCCGGACCCCAAGGTGGCGGGCCGAGGCCACGCGCAGCTTCGGGAGGCCGGCCTCTCCGTCGAGGCGGGCCGGCTGGCGCGGGACGCCCGAGAGCTCTATCGCGCCTACTTCAAGCACCGCTTGACCGGCACACCGTGGGGGGTGCTGAAGCTCGCGGGGACGCTGGACGGCAAGGTCGCCACGGCCTCCGGCGAGTCCCGCTGGATCACCGGCGAGTCCGCGCGGCGGCACGTGCACCGTCTGCGGAACGAGAATGACGCGATCCTCGTCGGCGTGGGCACCGTCCTCGCCGATGACCCGCAGCTTACGACCCGACTGCGCGGGGGCCGGGATGCCCTTCGCGTGATCATCGACTCCCGCGGCCGCACGCCGCCCACCGCGCGCGCGGTCGTCCAGGACAGCTCCGCCGGATGCCTGATCGCGACGACGGCCGCGGCGTCCCGGCGGCGGGTCGAGGCCTTGCGCCGGGCCGGCGCCGAAGTCATCGCGC
>VGFB01000874.1 GCA_016869015.1 Armatimonadota bacterium | reverse complement strand
TGAAAAACGCCGGGCTGCCGCCTGTTGATGGCCCTGCGGACCTGCCAGCAGCCGCCTGAAGTGCTGAACTACAGACTAGTCTGTCACTCGTGACTCTTGTGGTTGCCGTTGGTCGTCGTGGGTCGGCTCACCAGAGCCGACGCCGTCCGGCATCGACCTGAAGGCTCTGTCGGCTCTGGTGAGCCGACCCACGACGACCCAAGGCTTCACGGCTGACAGGGCACGAACATGCGCGCCGTGGTTGTTGCCCGTACCTGGGACCGCAGGGCGTCCCGCCTGCCGGCCTGGCCGGTGGTGGCCCCGGTGTGGCGGCCGTCGCCGTTCTCCCCTCTCCCTTCAGGAGAGGGGCCGGGGGTGAGGCCTCCACCGCGCCGTCGCCGTTGTAGGACGGAGCGCTGCTCCGTCACCGTCGTTGTCGAAGCAGGCGCTTCGACCTACGGTGACAGACCCCGGCAATCACGAGTGACGGCGCACTAGATCGCCTCGGCGGCGAGGCGCGTGAAGGCGGCAATCGCCTCGCGGACTTCACTCTCGTTGATTGGGTGCCCGAGCGCCGTCGTCTCGAAGATGCGCGTCGGCAGCCGGTACGCGCTCCAGTCGAAGCCCTCCCGGACCTTGAACCGATGCTTCGCCGCGAGCGTCTCCCGCCCAAGACGCGCCAGATCGTCCTCGGTCAGGCTCACTCCCGCGACCGCCAACGCCCGGCAGACAACCTCCGGCGTGTACAGGCCCCGGGCGAAGAAGCACACCACGAGGCTGGCGAGCACCTGCCGCCAACGCTCCTCCTTCAGCAGGCCCGCGGCGAGGGTCTCGGGCGTCCGGGCGGGGTCGGCCTTCTGATCGACGCTGTACCCCGCGCTGTCCAGATGGCTATGCCGGGCTCCGGCGACGTAGTTGGCATACGCGGCCGGGCCCGTGTGATAGCCCGCCATCTCGACACGGTTGAAGGCGAGCGCGAACTCCTCCCCGCCGTAGCGCTCCGCCGCCGCTTCGACGCCCTGGGCCAGGCGTCCGTAGAACTCGTTCGGCTGCTCGACGATCCGGCGAATCGCCTCGATGTAGGCGGCCCAGTCGCCCCACGTCAGGCGCAGGTCCAGCGTGTCGGCCGTCGAGATCAGCCCGCGCTCGAGGGCCTCGGTGGCCCACGCCAGCACCACTCCGGCCGACATCGCGTCCAGCCCGCAGTCCTCCACCGCCTCGGTCAGCCGCAGGTGCCCGGCCGTGTCGGCGATCCCCAACATCGAGCCCAGCGCGTAGATCAGCTCGTAGTCATACGAGATCATCGAGGTCTTGTAGAAGTACGGTTCATCCTCATACGGCTGCCGCAGGGCGGCGATGTGGATGCAGGCCACCGGACAGTGCGCGCAAGCGAGCCGCCGGCCCAGGTAGCTCTCGGCCAGATGCTCTCCGGAGAGCGCCTCGGCCCCCTCGTAGCGCGTCTCGCGGAGGTTCTTGATCGGGAGGCCGCCCATCTCGGCGAGGTGGCTGACGTTCACCGCCGTCCCGAGGTCGTGGTACTTCTTCATGAGCTCGGACTCGACGGCCGCCGTGTGCAGCTCGTCATAGACGGCCTGGTACTGCTTCGGATCGGCCACGGGCACGGAGGATCGGCCGGAGACCTGGATGGCCTTCAGCCGCTTGCTCCCCAGCACGGCGCCCAGGCCCATGCGCCCGAAGTGCCGGTAGGTCTCCGTGGTGACGGACGCATACCGCACGAGCCGCTCGCCCGCGCGCCCGATCCGCATGATCGTCCGCAGCCCGCTGCCCGTCTCGCGGCCGCGGATGATCTTGGCGCTAGTGGATCCGCGCGTCATGCCCCAGATCGCCGACGCGTCGCGAAAGTGCACGCCGGCCTCGTCGATCACCAGGTAGACCGGCAGGCTGCTGGCGCCGCGGACGACGATGGCGCCGTAGCCCGCATGCCGAATGGCCACGGCGCTCCGCCCGCCGGCGTGGCTCTCCCCTAGATCTCCCGTCAGCGGCGACTTGAACATCGCCACCGTCTTCGAGGCCAGCGGAAACAGGCAGGTCAGCGGGCCCACCGCGAAGACGACGGGGTTGTCCGGCCCCAGCGGATCGGCCCCCTGGGGGCACTCCTCGGCCAGCAACCGAATCGCCGCGTGCGCGCCGCCCAGGCCCGGCGCGAACACCTCCGGGCGCTCCTGCGCCTCGAACGTCTTGCGCGTCAGGTCGACATACAGCACCCGGCAAAGGTCCTCAGCGGACATCGCAGGCCTCCCCGACGGCGGACGCCTCCAGGTCCAGCACGGAGTGCGGGCAGTACCTGGCGCAGGTGCCGCAGTGGAGGCAGATGCGCGGCTTGTTGGTGAGGTCGTCCCAGAAGATCGCCCCCAGCGTGCACGCCTCCCCGCAGTTCCCGCACCCGATGCACAGCGACTCCTTCAGCAGCACCCCTCCGCCCTTCCGCTTCCGTAGTGCATCGGTCGGGCACACCCGCGCGCAGGGCGGGTCTTCGCACCCCCGACACACCACCACGATGAACCCGTGCTCCATCCCTCCGGCGGATCGCACCCCGATCCGCGACCCCCCGATCCCCCCGGCCCCCTGCCACCTCGCACACGCGAACATGCACACCTGACACCCCACACAACGCGCGGCATCAATCACAGCCAGACGGTTGGGCATGGGACGGTACCTCGTGGTAGGGCAGATCCTGGCGGAGCCCTTCCTCAATCGGGTCCAGGCCACCTCCCAAAGTGCGCCGAAAGCGACATGTTCATTCCTATGGAATGAACGTTGACACTAGACGCCCCCGGCGGGTATACTCCTCCTAACGCAGCAAGGACGCGAAGGTCCCATTCATGCGACCGAAGCACGAGTGACGGCGCACCAGTGGTCTGTCAGCCGTGATTCGCGCAGTTGCCGTTTGTCGTCGTGGGTCGGCTCACCAGAGCAGTATTGATTCGTAAACTTTCGCCACAGATTAGACGAAACCAAGGGCGTGCAGATGGTCGCGTCTCGGTCGCTGGTACAGCAGAGCCCGCAGGAGGCCGAAT
>VGFB01000873.1 GCA_016869015.1 Armatimonadota bacterium | reverse complement strand
GAGTTCTCCCCCGCGGCGTCGATGATGATGATCGCGATCCCGCTCGGGGCCGAGGAGTGCCGCCGCATCAGGTCGCAGCGCACTCCGTCGGTCTCCAGCCCCTCGATCAGCGCGTCCCCGAAGGCGTCCTGCCCCACGCAGCCCAGCATCCACACCTCCGCGCCCATCCGCGCGCAGGCGATGGCCTGGTTGGCGCCCTTGCCCCCACGCACCGTGCTGAAGTCGCTACCCATGATCGTCTCGCCGCCTACCGGCATTCGCGGCGCCCGCACGACCAGGTCCATGTTCGCGCTACCGACGACCAGGATCCGCGGCGTCATGGCTCGGCCTTTCAAGTGGAAGCATGGCTACGAGGCCGCTGGAGGTACGGAAGCTACGACTTGCTGGGCCTCTGCTTCGTCACGAGCCTCATGGAGGCCAGTAGCGTGACGCCTTGGTCTATCTCGACAGCCGACATCTCCCACCCCAACTCCCTCGCTCGGGCCCTTGCGGCCTCATATGTGAGCGCTCTCCCTTGGGCCTCGGCCTGCAGTATGTAGTACAGCTTGGCGGCATATGAGAGGACCCGGTAGTCGGCGCCCGTGGCCAGAAGCTGCTGCGCGATGGTGGTAGCCTTGTCAAACTCCGCCGGGTTCTGCTCCCTCCGCCACTGAAGAGCAAGTTGCCCCTCGGCCGACAGCTCGTAGACGTATCGACGGAACTCCGCGTCATTTCCGGAGAAGCCTGAGGTCCCGGGGAATGCCTCCACTTGCTCCTTGAGGGCACCTCGAGACGCCTGGCTTTCAGTTGCCGCGCTGACGGCGGCGCTGTACGGGCCGTAGAAGTGCGGCCGGTATCCTGCGTCGACGCGCATGACCTCCGAGACGAAGAACACCAGTTTCTGCAGCTTCGTCCGGCCCTCCACGCGTCGGCTGTCGGTGGCTCCCATCACCGCGAAGATCAGGTCGTCTACGTCAAGCATGGATTCGCCTCCTTGCGCACTTGCCGACCGCCGCGGCTGGTGTTGCGCTCAAGCCCCGGGTCCAGGCGTGGGCGGTACAGGGCCCTCGAGCCCGACGAGAGCGGCGATGTTGCGCTCCAACTCGGAGCGTATGCGCTTCCGCGTATCGTCGCTGTCCCCTTGCACCGGGGCATAAATGCGCAGGTGTTCCTCTCCGCGAGGTGCGCCTTGGCGGAACACGGGTGAGAGGCTGTCGTAGTTGCGCGTCACTCGGTCCGTCCCTACTACTGGGATCACCTCGGGGCCCTCTTGACCCGCCCCCTTCCGGACGGGCCGGCCTGCCTGGTAGTCCACGAACACAAGCCACGGCTGCCTCTTGGAACAAATGTTCGCTATCTCCTGTTCCAGTTCCTGCCGGAACCCAAGTTGGGTGATCTTCTGTTTGAAGGCGGCATCGCTGCATCGGGACAACGGTGCAGAGACCACCTGTTTCACCAGGTCTCTGCGCCACAACCGTCCCATCAGGTCTGCACTGGGCCTCCTTGGCCCCTCCAGGATGCTCCTCACCAAACCCTCGTCGTCGGCCCGAAGGTACGCGCGCATGTACGAGGCCGTCATGCGCTTTGGCGTGAAAAGCTGCTTGATCTCCGGATGCCCCTCATGGACTGCGAGCACAATGGCACGCACCAGCATGGCGTCGGCAATCCGTCGCACCTTGTGGAAGTAGACTTGTCCGAGGTTGTACCTCGCCAACACATACTGGTCAACCGCAGCGAGGTCCTCCTCCCGTACCCCCAAGTACGACAGGGCGCCAGGGTCGCGCACGACGGTCATCGTGTCCAGCAGGCGTGGCAGGTCGTACACGCCATAGCGCACACCACAGAAGTAGCTGTCGCGCAACAGATAGTCCAGCTTGTCGGCATCGAGTGGCCCTGAGATGATGTCGCGCTCGACCGCGCGCCCATACTCCTTGGGGCTGAGGAGGGCTTGGACGGCATCAGCCTGTTGGCCAGACAGGACTTCGCCTCGCAGCTCGTGCCGGAGGATCTCCCGGGTGACGGCTTCGTGTAGCTCCTCCGTCTCCCCAGCGCCTCCAGATAGCTGGTGGAATGCGTACTCGGAGACGTGGGAGAAGGGCCCGTGGCCCACGTCGTGGACCAACCCCGCCAGCCGGATGTTGCTGAGGACGTCACCCTCAATCCCCACTGCCTGGGCCATGCAGTCCGCAACGTGGAGTACTCCGAGCGAGTGGTCAAACCTCGTGTGCATGGCGCCAGGGAAGGCGAGGTACGCCATGGCCAACTGCCTGATCCGGCGGAGCCGTTGCATGGCCGGGTGGTTCAGCACGGGCAGTTCGGACTGTCGCCTCAAGGCAACAAACCCGTGGATCGGGCACCGCACCTTCACCAGGTCGTCCGGCATGGGGTCCCGCCTTCCAGTGAGCTGGCGCGGCCTCTACGGCTCCACGATCACCTTCATCCCCTCGCGCGTCTCCACAAGCGCGAAGGCCTCCAGCAGATCGTCCAGCCCCCGTCGGTGGGTGATGAGCCCCTGCGCCTTGACCGCGCCGCAGGCGAGGAGCCCGAGGGCCGCCTGGTGCTGGCGCGGGACGCTGCCGTGGGAGCCGGTGACGAAGAGCTCGCGGTAGTGGATGACGTTGCTGTCCACGGTGATCGGTCGCGAGCCCTTCGGCAGCCCGCCGAAGAAGTTCACGCGTCCCCGCATCGCGGCGAGCCGCACGGCCGCCTCTTGCGCATCCGGCGAGGCGCAGGCCGTGACGACGACATCGGCGCCGAGGCCGCCGGTCTCCTCCATCACCCGCGCCTCGAGGTCCTCCTCCTCGGTCGCGATCAGCGCGTCGACATCGTACGCGCGCGCCATCTCCAACCGGGCCCTCGATCGTTGGGCCAGGATGATCTTCGTGGCGCCCATGTGCCGCCCGAGCTGCGCCATCAGCAGGCCCGCCGGCCCCGCGCCGATGATCACGAGCGACTCGCCCACCCCCAGCCAAACCAGCTCGAGCCCGTTGATCGTGCAGGCCAGCGGCTCGGCCATGGCGGCTTCCTCGTAGCTGAGGT
>VGFB01000872.1 GCA_016869015.1 Armatimonadota bacterium | reverse complement strand
GCGATCTGGACGCACAGTTGAGCGTCCGTCAGCGCCATGTCGCGCACCCAGTCGGGGTCCTCCACCATCGCCATCATCAGCCGGTCCGGCCCCACCATGTTGCAGACCTTCGTGAACCCCGGCCCGCAGCTGAAGTGGCAGAACTGGCCGGCTTCGCGCGCGGCGCGGTTACCGTCACGCACGGCGTCCCACGCCACCCGCGACTCGTTCATCGCCATGCGGGGCTTGTGCTCCTCCCACAGCGCGCGGGTGGTGATGGTGAAGTCGATGAGCTCGGGCGTCGAGGTCTTGCCCTTCCAGTTGCGCCAGACGTTGCCGTCCCCGGTCTTCGTAACCGTGTAGGCCTCGGTGTCCTCCAGCGTCTCCGTGGGCAGCTGGAGCGAGTTGTCGATCCAGGCCCCCCAGAACTCGAAGCCGAAGTGCTCGTGAGGCGACGTGTCGGCCGGCAGGCCCTCGCGGCGCCACCGTTCCACCGTCGTCCCCCAGGGCGAGTCATGGATCGGCACCCGGTCAGGCTCCTGATGGGCGATGGCTCGCAGAACGCGCTCCCGAGAAGTCACAGTCGTCCTCCTCCGGATGGTGCCCGGCATACGCGGACGGGCGCCGCTCCCGCCCCCGCGGGAGCAGCGCCCTTCTCCGTCGTCTGCGGCAGTCAGCGCTGGCTAGTTATAGCGGCTGCACGTCCACTCGTTGACGTTCTGGGTAATGTTGATCGTTTGCTCGTACTGGATGAACTTGGTGTGGCCGTCGCAGTATGCGGCGTTGAAGCGGCCGGGTTGGCCATGGCGGGCCGCCGTCGCGTCGATCTCCCAGTAGATCGCCTCGTTGAGACGATAGTCGCCCGCGCCCGCGGTGCCGGTGTAGATCATGTAGTCATGCGGGCTGTAGCTGCTGGCGCCGAGGAAGCGCGAGTCGCACAGCAGGATCGTGCTCGCCGCGTCCTCGATGCTGCCCTGACGCTTGCCCGCCGGACCGCCCACCGTGATGGGAGGCGTCAGCGACGGGTTCGGCTCCATGGCGTTGAGGCCGTAGGAGTAACCGATCCCGGCCTGCCCTTCGTACGCGCGGATGAAGCGGGTTTGGGCATAGCCGACGCCTGTGAAGCGGTCCATGCGGAGGTTGTGGGCCGGGCAGTCGTAGATCTGGTCGTTGTTGACGTAGCCCTGGAAGATCACATCCGCCCAGGCACTGCCGCGGTTCGCGATATCGTTGTACAGCGCGTAGGGGAACTGATCATCGTAGTCCTGGGCGTACATGCGCATGGCCGTGCCGAGTTGCTGCAAGTTGGACGTGCAGGAAGTCTGCAGGGCCTTCTTGCGCGCCTGGTTGAAGACGGGAAAGAGGATCGCCGCCAGGATGGCGATGATCGCGATGACGATCAACAGCTCAATCAACGTGAACCCGGACTTCCTTCTCATCGCAGCCCTCACTCCTCGGTGGTTGATGCTGTAGCGCGTTCGTCGAACGTGAGGGTACGCCTCCCTTCGACGCCCTCTCACGCCGTTCGATCCCACCCAGCGTAGACGCAGAGCCCGCCGTTATATTCCTCCCCGGCACTCCGGGCTCCTTGTCGATCCGTTCTTTCCCCGGCGTCGGCGCTTTCACCTTCCGCTTCTCAGGCCTTTTTCGCGGGGACCGAACGAAGGAGGGCCGGCGGGCCGGAGAAGCGAACGTGGGAGGGACGCGGGCACGGGTCGACGACACGACCGCGGGCTGGAAGTCCCCGCCACGGCCAACCCAACGGCGATCGGATTGAGGCTCTATGGACCGAGCCCCGCTGTGGTACCGACTCCGCAGGCTGGTGTACGGCGTGCTGCTGGGGTTCATCGGCAGCGGCATCGTCGTAGGCTGGCGGGTCGGCAACTTGCCGTTCTCCCGTCGCCTGCGCGAGTTCGAGCTCGCCACCTACGATGATCGCATGAACTGGCGAGGCTCGGTCCTGGAGGCCTCCCGCGAAGACCCGGTGGTCATCGTCTCCATCGGGGAGTTCTCCCTCTCCTCCTTCAGCGAACAGGGGCTTCGCTACCCCTGGCCGAGGGACGTTCACGCCCGGCTAGTCCGGCGGCTGACGCAGGGCGGCGCCCGAGTCATCGCCTTTGACGTGAACTTCGACGCGGTGGTCCCGGCGCCGAACCAGAAGCCGCCCGGTCCGGAGGACTACTTCTGGGAGCCCGAGCCGAGTGCCTCGGACCTCGAGTTCGCGACGGCCATCGCCGAGGCGGGCAACGTGATCCTCGCGGCGGTGGTGGAGCAGAAGATCGAGACGGTCCAGGGCCGGGAGGAACTCATCGAGAATGCGGCATACCCCGCGCCCCTCTTCGACGACGTTGCGGCGGCTCACGCGGATGCGAAGACGCCCATCGATCTGGACGGCACCGTCCGGCGGGCGCGCACGCTGTCGCGCTTCCGGGAGGAGCGGCTGGTAAGCTTCCCGCTGGCCGCCGCCGCGGCGTACGGGTCTCGCAATCCGCGGGCGGAGCTGGAGGAGCAGGCGGTCGAGTTCGGCCGGGCCTGGGTGGCGCGCCACCAGAGATCGGTGGATGGCGAGGGCGCGTTCCCTGTCGACTTCCACGGGCCGCCGGGGACGACCCCGACGGTCGAGTACGCCACGGTCCTGGGCTACGGTCCCGAGCAGCTGCGCGCCGCGTTCCAGGACAAGATCGTCCTCATCGGCGCGACCTCTCCGGATCTGCATGACCTGTTCACCGTGCCCGCCCGGCGGAAGGGCGCTCGACAAACGGGCGAGGAGCAGATGCCCGGCGTCGAGATCCACGCCAACGCCATCCGCACGCTCCTGGCGGATCGGTGCATCCGACCCGCGCCTTGGTGGACGGCGATCGTCTGGACCCTGCTGCTCGGATGCGTGACGGGCATCGTGACGTTTCACCTCCGACCTCTGCCGACTGCCGTTCTGTACCTGCCCCTCGCCGTGGGCGCGAACATCGCCGTGTCCTTCTGGTTGTTCGTCCATCGCGACCGGTGGGTGAACGTCACGCTGCCCGTCCTGGGGGCGTTTGCGGC
>VGFB01000871.1 GCA_016869015.1 Armatimonadota bacterium | reverse complement strand
CCGGCGGGCTTCGACCCATCGGACCCGCAGTGGCACTGAGCGGCCTTCGACGGGGCCTGCGTATGTGCCGGGCCCACCACCGCACGGGGGGCGTGGAGGTTCTGGTGGCACCCATGCACGGCGATCCGAGAGCAGTGGTGGCTGGCGTTCTGCTGCTCGTGCTGCTTGTGGAAGTACTCGAGGGGGCGGCGCGCCTTCGGATCGCCCGGTGGCGTGCGTTGCGCCGGGGGGAGAAGGTGCTCATCTGGCGGCCGTGGGCAGGTTGGGAGCCCGGAGGATGCTATGGCATTCTGCCCTACCACCTGCTAGTGACCGAAACCCGGTTGGGCCTCACCCGCGGTGCCTTGTGGGTCGTTGCTGACGTCCCGCTCTGCGAAGTCCGGTCCTTCCGGCACTTCCGCCGCCATCCCGAGATAGGGCGCGAGTGCGTCGTGGTCATGCTTGGCGGCGAGCGCGGATATGCCAGGGGGGCCGCGACCTTATGTTCCACACGTGGTTTACAGGACTTGGCGCGGAGGGCCGAGGCAGCGGGCCTCCCCGTGGAGTGGGTCGGCGAGGCGGCCCTTGGCGGAAGCTCGGCGCCCTGAACACGTGGGGCTACCCCGGCCAGCGGAGCGGCTGAGTGAGTGGGGGATGTGGTGAGGGGCATGCATCCCGGGCGCGGCGGAAGCGCGCCGAGGGGTCAAGCTGGACGACGTATCTGTGGGATCGCGAGCAGGTCGTGATCGAGATGAACAAGAACAACGTGACCCAGGTGCGTTACACCCAGGCGCCGCGGGGCTACGGCGATGTGGTCAGCCAGCGCCGCTCGGGGGTCAGCACGTATTGGCACTTCGACGCGATCGGCTCGATGCGATTCCTGGCCGCCGCCGACCAGTCGAAGGCGATCAACTACGTGTACGACGCGTTCGGGATCACGCGCTCGGTCAGCGGCACCACGACGAACCGGTTCCGCTACATCGGCAAGCTGGGCTACTACTTGGAGCCCGCCTTGGGCTGCTACTACCTCCGCCGCCGCTACTACGTCCACTGGCTCGGCCGCTTCCTCAGCAAAGACCCCCTCCGCCAAGGCGGCGAGAATGCGTACGTGTACGTGAGGAACGCGCCGACGACGGCGACGGATGCGAGCGGGAGGATCCTCAGTATCAGCGATGTGATCCAAGACTGGCTCTGCAAGTGCTTGGGTGTTCCGGCCTGGCTGGGGAGCCTGTGGGGCCTGCTGACCGAGGCTCTTCAGCCCGCCGAAACAGCCCCTCCGTGGGTAGACGAATGGGAGACGCCGTGCGCCCGCATCTGGCACAATACGCGCGGGCAGCCCGACTACCTGAACCCGAAGTCCGAGGAATGGTACGACCTCTGCATTGAGTGCTGCGAGTGGGGGTACTACGATCAGCCGGAATGGACGGTCGGCAGGAAGCCCCCAGGCTGGCACGGGCACTGTGCTGTTCAGCACTGGCACAACTTGCAGCGGGACGGCTACCAACACTGCGCGGCCTTCTGCGTAGGGGGCCACAAGCCGCCGTTCCTGAGGAACGTCTGAAGGCCCGCAGCACATTGGCGCGCTGCCTTGGGTACCGCGGATACCTGGGTCGGCGGCGGCGACGCTCTGCTCGGGGTAGGTGCAGGTGATCGTGAAGCGACGAGTAGCGGTAGCTCTGGTCGCCGGCTTAGCCCTAGCGCTCATCGTTGGTGGTCTACGGTGTCGGGCCGAAGCGCGTGACCCGTGGCGTCTCGCAAGCCAACTGGGGGATGAACGCACGGCGCCCAGCGACTACCTGAGGGTGGCCTGCTGCCGGGCGAGGTACGGCCCGCGAGCCCTCTCTCGTCCGCTGCGTCGCGGCGACGTGGCCATGCATCGGCTCGGGGCCCTGGGACCCCGAGCCGTGCCCGCCGCTTCGTCTGCCCTGCTGTCGGGCGCACCGGGACCGGAAGGCCAGACAGCTCGTCGGGCGGCGTGGGCGCTAGGGGACATCGGCGGGGAGGCGGCTCTGAACGCCCTGGCGCTTGCGCTCAGGCGCGAGGACACGCGCGTCGCCTTCGCCGCTGTCTTCGGCCTGACGCACCTTGGGACCGAAGAGGCTTTGGAGGTGCTCTGGAAGGGAGTGCTCGCGAACGGCACCCCCGGTGTTCAGCTTTACGCGGTGGAGTGCCTCTGCTTCCCCTCGTCTCGACACAAGGTGCAGGCTCTTGAGCGTCTCGTGGCCGCCCCGGCTCTCGATGGCCGGGCAAGGCATCGGGCGATGGAGTGCCTTTCGGGAGGGGGGCCGGACGACCACCCGCCACCAGGCCACGGGTGAATAGCCGCGGGCCAGACCGCGTATCTGTGGGATTGCGGGCAGGTGCCCATCGAGATGAACGGTAACGACGAGTTCCTAGTTTGCAGGCCCCAAGGTCCAGGTTCACTGCGGCGAGGCTCTCGCGCCGGGCCTTCGAACCTGCCAACTTGCCGACCAGGGAACCTGCGAACCTCCGTCCAGGCGATCGGCTCGATGCGGTTCCTGACCGCCGCCGATCAGTCGAAGGCGATCAACTACGTGTACGACGCCTTCGGGATCACGCGCTCGGTCAGCGGCACCACGACGAACCGGTTCCGGTACATCGGGAAGTTGGGCTACTACCTCGAGCCCGCCTTGGGCTGCTACTACCTCCGCCGGCGCTACTACGTCCACTGGCTCGGCCGCTTCCTCGGCAAAGACCCGGTGAGACGAGGCGGCGAGAATGCGTATGGGTACGTCAACAACCGGCCGACGACGGCGACGGATGCGAGTGGGGAGCAGTGGTGGAAGCCCCCAACGACGTGCAGTTGGCCGGGGCTGCCGTGGATCAACTACGGGCTGTGCGTGGCAAGCCTCGTCGCGTGTGCTGCCAAGCCGGACCCCATCTCGTGCGCCCTCGCCATCGCGGGATGCGGGTCGTATTCTGGGCTATCCGCTTGACTCAGGTTAGGTCTTCGGTTAGGCTGGGCGGGTATGGAAGACTACCCGCGCACGGTCTTGGAGTTGGAGACACGCTTCGGTGAGGA
>VGFB01000870.1 GCA_016869015.1 Armatimonadota bacterium | reverse complement strand
GGCGAGGAGGGAACGCCGCTCTGCGCCTTCAGCCTCGGCGGCGAAGCGATCGCGAAGCGCCTCGCGGGTTGGATCCGGGAGCACGCGCGCAGTGCCTCGGCGGCGGGCGTCGCGACGGAGACGACGCGCTACATCGACCCGGCGACGCGCCTGGCCGTCGAGGTCGAGGCGCGCGTGCACGACGACTTCCCGGCGGTCGAGTGGATGGTGCGGCTGCGCAACGAGGGCCCGGAGGACACGCCTGCCATCGGCGACCTGCAGGCCCTGAGCGCGACCCTCGACTTCGCGCCCCACGCACCGTGCACGGTTCGGTACTCGAGAGGCGGGATGTGCACGATCGACGATTTCGCCCTCGTCGAGCGGAGCCTTCAGCCCGGCGGGCGACTCCGCCTGCAGCCCGGCGGCGGGCGGTCGTCCAGCGAGGTGCTGCCCTTCTTCAACGTGATCCTCGGCGGCGAGGGCGCGATCCTCGCGGTCGGCTGGACGGGGGAGTGGGCGGCGGAGTTCGCGCGGGGGACGGACGGAACGCTGTCGGTGCGGGCGGGGATGGACCGCACGCACCTGATCCTGCACCCCGGCGAGTCGATCCGCACGCCACGCCTCCTGCTGCTGTTCTGGCAGGGCGAGCCGATCCGCGGTCACAACCTCCTGCGCCGCTTCCTCCTGAAACACCACCGCCCCCGGCCGTCCGGCGAGCCGCTCATCGCGCCGCTCACCAACGGCAACTGGGGCGGGACCCCGGCGAGCGTGCACCTGGACAACCTCCGGAGGATCGCCGAGCACGACCTGCCGTTCGAGTACTACTGGATCGACGCCGAGTGGTTTGGCGGGCCGGGGCACTGGATGCAGCACGCCGGAGACTGGACCGTGCGCGCAGACCTGTACCCCGACGGCTTCGAGCCGATCCGGGACATGCTCCGCAGCACCGGGCGGAAGCTCCTCCTGTGGTTCGAGCCGGAGCGCGTCGCTCCGGACACCCCCTGGGCGCGCGACCATGCCGAGTGGCTGCTGGAGGCGCCGCCGGAGAGAGCCATCACCTGGGCCGACTACGGCTTCCACATGGCCCCGGACGAGTGGGCCCGCTGGGAGTGTCGCCGCAACCAGCTCAACCCCGGGGACCGTCTGCTGAACCTGGGGAACCCGAACGCGCTGCGGTTCCTGACGGACTTCCTTTCGGAGCGGATCGAGAGCTGCGGGATCGGCTGCTTCCGCCAAGACTCCAACATCGCCCAGCTGGAATACTGGCGCCATGCCGACTTGCCCGATCGACAGGGGATGACCGAGATCCGCTACATCGAGGGCCAGTATGCGCTGTGGGACGAGCTGCTCGCGCGACACCCGGGGCTGATCATCGACAACTGCGCCAGCGGCGGGAGACGGATCGACCTGGAGTCGATCGGCCGGGCGACTCCGCTCTGGCGGACGGACCACATCAACCTCGGCCCGAGTCGCATCGCGTTCCAGTGTCACACCTGGGGCCTGCTGCACTGGGTGCCGCTGAACGGCACGACGGCCGGGTATCTGGATCGGGTCAGCGCGTACGAGTTCCGCAGCTCGCTGTCTTCGGCGCTCCAGGCCGGGTTGTGGGGACACGGCGACATCCAGCAGGAGCGCATCCCCGACGACTACCCCTTCGGCCGTGCGAGAACGCTCCTCGAGGAGTACCTGAGCCTTCGCGACTGCTTCTACGGCGACTACTACCCGCTGACCGAGTACACGCAGGCCGAGGACGCCTGGATGGCCTATCAGCTGGACCGGCCGGAGCACGCAGACGGTCTCGTCGTCGTCCTCAAGCGCCCGCGCAGCCCGTTCACGCGAGCCCGGCTGCGTCTGCACGGCCTGCGGGGTGACGCCGAGTACCGGCTGACCGACCTCGATACAGGCGGGAAACGGACGAAGTCGGGGTCGGACTTGATGGAGGAGGGTCTGAAGCTCGAGCTGGCAGAGGCCCCCGCCTCGGCGCTGATCCGTTACACAACCGCCTGACCGGACCGCTGGCTGTCGCTGTGTCCGACACGCAACCCGAGACTCGAGACCCGAGACCCACAACCGTCCTACGCCGCGGTCTGGGGGCTGACGAACTTGTAGCCGATGCAGGGCACGGTGACGATGATCTGGGGCGCGTTGGGCCGGCGCTCGATCTTGGCCCGCACGCGGCCGATGTGCACATCCAGGGTTCGGCTGCGGATGCTGTCGTCATAGTCCCAGATGCGCTTCAGGAGGTCGGAGGAGCGCATGACGCGGCCCTCGTTCTCCGCCAGGCACAGGAGGAGTTCGAACTCCTTCTTGGTGAAGTGCCGGGGCTCGCCGCGGACGACGACCTCGTGCTTCTCCTGGTCCACGCGCACCTCGCCGAAGTCCAGCACGCTCGAGGGACGGATCGGCTCGGCGTACTCGTCGACCCGCCGCAGGAGAGCGTGAGCCCTCGCGGTGAACTCGCGCGTTCCGAACGGCTTCACCAGGTACTCGTCGGCGCCCACCTCGAAGCCCACAACCCGGTCGATGAGGTCATCCTTGCCGGTCACCATCATCAGTGGGACGGTGCTGTGGGTCCGGATCTGGCGGCACACATCGAAGCCGTCCATGTCGGGGAGCATCAGGTCCAGGATGACCAGCTGCGGGGGTTGGGTCCGCTGCCGCGCCAGTCCCTCCTGCCCGGTGGAGGCTGTATCGCAGTCGAAGCCCTCGCGTCGGAGCGCCTCGGACAGCAGCTCGAGGGTATCCTGATCGTCCTCAATGAGCAAGACTCGCTTGGACATTCACGGACCTCCCAACAGCGACGGTCGGGTTGGAGCGGGCGCCTCGGCGGCGGGCGGGAGAGGTCGGGTACGAGTGCCGGGGAAACCCTCACGTTGCCTGCGTGTGTAGCGGTGTTTACCACACGGTCTCACGGCGAGCGTGAAAAAGGTATGTAAACGCTGGCCGGGGCCCACGGGAGTCGGAGAACGCTGATGGCTACGTGCCGGGGCGCCTTCCTTGCGGGTCCGGAGCGCCTGGAACTGCGGGAGATCGAGTTGCCCGAGC
>VGFB01000869.1 GCA_016869015.1 Armatimonadota bacterium | reverse complement strand
ACGCCCGTCTTCGCGATGCGGCGGTAGTCGATGCCATAGCGGTAGAGCGATTCGAAGGGCTCGCGACCCCAGGCCGAGTTGATCACCGCCCGCTTGCCTCGGGCGTGCAGCGCCGCCACCGTCTTCCTCCAGAAGCGCGCCCAGCGCTCGGCGTAGAAGGCGATCCACGCCTCCCGCGCATGGCGCCAGATCCACGCCGCCCGGGCCTCCAGCTTCTCCAGGTCGTGCCCGCAGCTTCCGGTCACCTCGGGCGGCAGGGGCGCCGCGCCGCTCTCCGCGAACTGCCCGACCATGTCATCGGACACGCACAGCCGGTAGATGGGCCCGCCCAGCGGGCCGAAGCCGTCGGCGCCGTGCCAACCGTTAAAGCCGTAGTCCTCCAGAACCTCCGTCAGCTTCTCGATCCAGAGGTCCTCGAGGTAGCGGCCGTCGCTGAGCCGCGCCAGCGCGTTCACCGAGGCCGACCAGCCCGCGTCACGCACCACCGGACCGACCTCGGGATGGTCCCGCAGCCACGCGTGGCGGAAGCGGCTGCTCCAGGTGAACACGGTGAGGTACACCTGGATGCCGCGGTCGTGCAGCCCCCGGATGAGCGCTTTGAGGTCCCAGTTCGTCCACGTCTGCCGCCGGCGCAGCGGGTTTCGCTCGTGGGCGTTGCGGGCGCAGAAGTCCGGGGGCAGGTCGACTTCGTCCGGCCGGTCGCGGTGGGACAGCACGAAGTCCGGGCAGGTCAGCAAGAGGCAGACGCCATCCGGCACGAACCCCGCCGCCGCCAGGTACTCGGCGACGCCGCGGTCGGGCTGGTCGCGATCGAAGCCGATCAGCTCCGTCCAGACCCATCGCTCATGCGGTCTCACCGGTCGTGACCTCCCTGCCCGGGGCGACGCTATCTCGGCAGCAGCTCGATCTCGCTGATCTGAGCGGCGTTGGGCCAGCGGTCGCTGGCCGATCGGCGGATCGTCAGGCGGAAGTGCCCGGCCTCGACGGGGCCGAAGCTCTTCTCGTACCGAGTCCGGTCGGCATGCCCGGTCGCCTCGCAGACGGCCTGCCAGGTCTGCCCGTCGAGGCTCACCTCGCCGAGGAAGTCGACGGGATGGCCCTGCGGGTCGGCGAAGTGGATGATGACGCGGCCGATGGCCCTGGCTTCGGGCAGATGGACGGCGATCCAGTGCGGGTGAGGCGTGAGGGCAGCGTGCCAGCGCTTCCCCTCGAAGTCCCACTCGCTCGCCAACACGCCGTCGATGACCTTCGCCGTGCAGCCCGGCTCGCGGTCGTACTCCGAGTCGGAGGTGGCCGTGGTGCCCTTGCTCGCGAGGGCGAGGTCATTGCGGCTCACCGTGATCGTCGAGCCGAGCGCGAAGGGGATGACGCCAAGGCCCGGCCGTCCGTGCGGCGCGATCTCGACCGTGCCCCGCACCACCGGCCGCAGCAGCTCCTCCGCCCGCAGCTCGACCCTCGCGACCACCGGCTCGTGCCCCGGCGCGGGCAGCTCCACCATCTGCGTCGCGGGCTCGACGGCGACGCCGTCCGGGAGCCGCCACGTCAGCGCCACCGTCAGCGGCCCCGGGGTCTGATTCGACAGCTCCACTGCCACCGCGCGCGGTTCGCCCGCCTCCAGGAGCGGCTCCTCGAGCAGGTCCAGCGTTGCCTGCACGCTCACGAAGTCGAAGGGTACCCGCCACGGCGACCGCGCCCAGAGCGCCCTCGCCGTCGCCTCGTCCATCAGCGGCGGCAACCCGGCCAGGTCGGTCGCGCCCTCGCCGATGCGCAGCGGAGCGTTCTGCTCAAGGAGCACAAGACGCCCCATCCGCACGGTGCGGTCGGTCAGCTCGGAGAGGGTCCTGGGGGGCTGGAAGTTGCCGATGGCGACATTCCGGATCTCCTCGCCCACCGGGGCGCGCCAGCGCTCGGGAATGCCCTGGGTCCCGTGGATGATCCCCAGCAGGGAGCCCAGCGTGGCGCCCGTGCAGTCGGTGTCATCCCCGCAGTTCACCGCCGCGCAGATCGCCTTCCCGAAGTCGCCCTCCCCGTACAGCCACCCCAGGATCACGAATGCTACGTTCTGCGGCGCCATGAACCAGCCGGTTGACTCCGACGCCTTCACCACCGCCTCACGCGCGGCCATCAGGTCCAGGCCCTGCTGGTGTGCCTCGATCGCCGCCCGGATGCTCCTCGCCACCGCGCAGCCCGGGGGGATGTAGCTCAGCCCGATGTCGATCAGTCGGTCTCGATTCGTTTCCACGAACGCCGCGCTCTCGATGGCGGCCGTGAACAGCTCCGCATAGGTCCCTTCCGCGGCGCCGTGGTCCACACACGCGTCCTCGTAGGCGTACCTCGCCGCCAGCGCCGGACAGCCCGGCGCTACGCAGGCCCAGATCTCCGAGCGGATCCACGCGCCGTTGCTGTCGCGCCACCGCTCGTTGCGGAACTGCCCGGAGATCGGCGGCAGGAAGCCGTCGCGCATGTTCCGTTTGCCAACCCCGTACTCGTTCCAGTCCACCGGTACGAAGCTCAGCCAGTACTCCCCCAGCGTTCGCGCGTCAATCCGCGTCCCCCGCTCCTCCAGCGCCTTCAGCCACAGGAGCTGCAGGTCCAGGTCGTCGTTTGCCGTCTGCCCTGTCGGCACCGGGTCGTAGAAGGTGAGGTTGTGCGTCTCCCGCCGGCCCTCGAAGGGCATCCCCAGCGTGCCGCCGGCGCTCTTGCCGAGCCAGCAGGCATACACCTTGTCCCGGTACTCCGCCTCGTTCAGCGTCGCTGCTGAGGCGGTCTGTTGGAGAGTGGCAACGATGAGGGCGATGGCTGCCAGCACTGAGCGGACCTCCCTTCGGCCGAGCGGCCTTCCGCGTTCGGGCACAACGGTCCTCGTGGCCAGGAAGGAATCCCGTCGAGCGGAGGAGAAGAGGGTCGAACAGACGTGCGAATGCGACCGACAGGGAGGCGTCCGCAATGGCATGTGCATCGGCGGAGCACGCCAGAGGCATCACTCGGATCGAACATGAGCAACTGGTCAGGGACCTCCAGCACATAC
>VGFB01000868.1 GCA_016869015.1 Armatimonadota bacterium | reverse complement strand
GCTCGCAGCTTCTCCTCGCTTCGGCAGCAGAGCGCAACCAACTCGGCGCCCGGGTGGCTCAGAATCCCCCGCACGTGTACGGCATTGGCCCACCAGCCGACGCCGATCACGCCGAGACGGATCACGGGAGTCCCCTTGGTCACAGCGTCTGGGTCACCTTCCGCAGCCCGCGCGGCTGGTCGGGGTCGAGGCCCTTCTCGAGCGCGATGTAGAGCGCGAGCAACTGGCCGACCACCGCGGCGGCCATGGGCGAGCACTCCTCAGGCATCGCCGGCAGCCGCAGCGCGATGCGCGCGCGCTGGAGCATCTCGTCGGCGTTGGACAGCATGATGATCTCCGCGCCGTGGGCCTCCACCGCCCCCACCACCACCCCCACCGAGTGATAGGCCCGGCCCGTGGGGTTGACGATGAAGCAGGGGAAGCCGAAGTCGGTGGTGGCGATCGGGCCGTGCATGAAGTCGGCGCTGCTGAAGGACGAGGGCACCACGTAGCAGCACTCGGCCATCTTCAGCGCGGCTTCCTTGGCGGTGCAGAAGTTCAGCCCGCGCGCCAGCCAGTGGCAGGTTTCCATGAAGCGGAAGCGTTCGGCGTGGTCGAGGATGTCGGGCTCGAGGCGGAGGACCTCCTCGATCCACGCGGGCACGCGTTGCGCCTGGTCGGCGATGTCGGACCGCCCGGCCCAGAGGGCCGCCAGTTGGTGCATCACCACGAGGGCGGTGGTGTAGGTCTTGGTGGCGGCGATCGCGCGCTCCTCGTGGGCATGGGTGAGCAGGACGTGCTGGACCGCGCTGCAGATGGGGGAGTCGTCGGTGTTGGTCAGCGCGCCGGTGATCGCGCCCCGCTCGCGTCCGGCGTGCAGGACCTCGATGACGTCGGTGGCCTTGCCCGACTGGGAGACGCCCAGGACGAAGGTCTTCCGCAAGTCGAGCTGGGTGTCATAGCAGGTCAGCAGCGAGGGCGCAGCGGTTGCGGCGAGCTTCATCGTGACGGCGCCGAACATGTACAGGCCATATAGCGCCGCATTGTCCGACGTGCCCCGCGCCACGATCAGCACATACTCGACGCCCTCGCGGCGCAGGCGGCCGGCGAGGTCGCGGATGGCCGGGGTCGCGGTCTCCAGCGTCGCCTGAACGGCCGCGGGTTGCTCGTGGATCTCCGCGCGCATGCGGCTGCCGGGTGGCGGGGTGAGGTCACTCATCCCGACTGTCCCCCAAGTCGATCCCGTCCATCAGCCGCTTCAGGAGTTCCTCGTCGGGGTCGGCCGCCTCGCGGTCGTAGATCGCCTGCAGCTTCACCACCAGCTCCCGGAACGTGTCGTTGTCCTCGAGCAGTGCGTTCAGGCGCTCCTCCACCGTCGCGGAGGAGCGCCGGAGGTCGTCCAGGTCGAGCCCAAGGTCGAGGAGGTCATTGAGCGCCGCGGTCGTCTTCAGGATGCTTCGGGGATAGGCCGGCATCTCCACGAAGGGGTAGTGCGGCACATCGACCACGAGGGTGCGCATCGCGATGCCATGGGCGGGCGACTCGAAGGACAGGGCGGTGGTGATGCTGGCCGGGCCTTCGTACTCGGAGTAGCCGACGGCGAGGTCCGCGAGCTTCGCTTTGAGGCGGTCGTCCGCCACGGAGGCTCGCAGACGCGGCTCGCGGGTGTGAGGGAGCGGCCCGGCCACGCTGCCGATGAAGTAGAGCTCCCGCACGCCGAACGCCTCGGCCACCTCGAAGAGGCAGCGGGTGTAGGCGCCCCAACGGATGTGCGGCTCCTCGCCGACGAAGAGGATCAGGTTCGCGCTCTCGGAGCAGTAGAACTCGTTCTTGGGGAAGGTCAGCTCGCGGATGACGCCGTCCTCGATCCGGGTGCTCGGGCGGAACACGGCGGCGATGTCCATGGGGTTCGCCGAGGTAAGCACCGCCTTGCCCTCGCTGGTGTAGATCGACAGGGGGATCGTTGAGATCGGGAAGTTCAGGATGTAGAAGTCGTGGGGCCGGATGGCAGCGAAGGGCTGAGCGTTCAGCCGATCGACGAGGTAGCCAACCGTGCCCGTCGATACGCTGCCGCCGTCCATCCAGCCCGAGAACCCCATGACCATGGCGGGCCCGATCACGTTCGGCCGATGGCGGATCTCCAGTTCCTCCATGGCGCCCTTCCTGCCGGAGCGCGGCCCGGCAAGGGGCTCTTCGGCACGGCGGCGCGAAGGCCCTTCAGGCCTCCTGAGGGAAGGGGCCGGGCAGCAGAAGACGCGGAAGGGGAGGCCGATGCGGATCGGCGTACCCAAGGAGATCGTGGCGGGCGAGAAGCGCGTGTCGGTGACGCCTGAGGGTGTGGCGACACTCACCCGCGCGGGGCATGTGGCCTTCGTCCAGTCGGGGGCAGGCGCCGGCAGCGGCTACGCCGACGAGGCGTACGCCGCGGCGGGGGCCGAGGTGGTCGGTTCGGCGGAAGGGGTGTGGGCCAGCGGGGAGCTGGTGGCGAAGGTGAAGCAGCCGCTGGAGGCGGAGACGGAGCGGTTCCACGAGGGCCTGATCTACCTGGGCTACTGCCACGCGGTGTACCGGCCGTGGCTGGTGGACGCGCTTCTCACGAGCCGAGTGACGACCGTTGCGGCGGAGGAGGTTGCGCTGCCGAGCGGCGACCGGCCGTTGCTGATCCCGATGAGCGACATCGCGGGCCGGCTGGCGGTGCTCACGGCGGCGCACTACCTCGCCGAGCCGCCGGGGTCGGCGGGCGTGATGTTGGGCTCGGTCGGCGGACAGGCAACGGCACACGTGCTCATCATCGGCGGAGGAACGGTGGGGCGTAACGCGGCCGCCGCGGCGTGCGGGCTGGGCGCGCGGGTGACGGTGGTCGATCAGGCCCCGGAGCGCGTTCGCGGGCGGCTCGAGCAGACGGCGCCGACGGCCGCTCTGCCGCCGGAGCCCGTGACGCGGGAGCAGGTGGAGGCACTGCTCCCCGCGGTGGACGCAATCGTGAACGCGGTGCTGTGGGACCCGGTGACCGGCGAGCACCTCGTCACGCGGGAGGGCCTGCGGCGGAT
>VGFB01000867.1 GCA_016869015.1 Armatimonadota bacterium | reverse complement strand
GCGCTCATTCGCTGCGGATTGAAGCGGCTCCCGGAGTTGATGGACCGGCGGGACGAGTGCGGCTTCTACCTGCAGTCGCTGCTGCAGGGAATCCCGGGGCTGGGCTATGCGCGGATGCACGACGGGGCGACGCGGCACGCCTGGCACCTCTTCATCGGCAAGTACGACGCGGCTCAGTTCGGCGGCGTGCCGAGAGAGCGGTTCCTGGCCGCGGTGAGCGCCGAGGGCATCCCGATCGGCCGCGGCTATAACCCGCTTTACCAGGAGCCGCTCTTCCGCAACGGCATCCGCGCCGACGAGTGCCCGCTCGCGTGCAAGTTCTACACCGGGGCAATGGACTACACGCAGGTCTCCTGCCCCGTGACCGAGCGCGTGTGCGAGGAGGAGGGTTGGTGGATCTTCCAGAGCGCGCTGCTCGGGGAGAAGTCCGACATGGACGACGTCGCCGCCGCGATCACCAAGGTCCGTGACAACCTCGATGAGCTGTAGGACGTCGCTCCCTGCGCTGTTGGGCCTGCTGGCTGTCTGCGCCGTTCAGTCGGCCCCGGCCCAGCGCTTTTCTGAGATCACGAGGACCGGGCCGTTCGCCTGGCTGCGCGGGATCGTCTTCCGCCAGGCCGTCGGCCCGCTGACGGGCGGCGACTGGGTCCAGCTCTGCCCCGTAGACTGGGACGGCGATGGCCTCACCGACCTGTTCACCGGCTCGGGCTACGGCGACTTGCTCTACTTCAGACAGGGCCCGGACGGTGTCTTCGAGGAGCCCTCGGGCCTTGGCAGCGCCGAGACCCAGCCCTTTGCCTTCAGCCCCGTGCGCGCACCCTCCTGTCCCGCCGCGTGCGACTGGGACGCCGACGGGGACCTCGACCTGCTGCTGGCAGCCGGCGGGAAGGTGTACCTCTACGAGACGCGCACCGCCGACGGCCGGTCGACCTTCGCGCCAGGGGTGGAGCTGCTGGCCGAAGGGGCCCAGCCGCTGCTCCCCCTTGCCGACTGCGCCCTTGCTGCGGTCACGCCCCCGGGCGGCGGACGGCCCGACCTGTACGTCTCGTGCCCGGACGGCCGCGTGCTGAGGTCGCCGCGCAAGGGCGAGGCGCTCCTGCCGCTCCCGGAGGAGATCGCGGCCTCGCCCGAGCTTGCCCCCGTCCGCACCGATGTTGCCGATCTCGACGGCGACGGTGCGCTGGATCTGGTGATCGGCACGGACGACGGCCGGGTCTTCGTCCGCCTCGGGCAGGCCGGCACGGGGCCGCCGGCATTCGGACCTCCCGAGCCGCTCGCCGGCGAAGACGGGCGACTGCTCGGCCCCGACGGCGCGCCCTTGCGCGACTTGGCGCCCCGCTGCCTCGACTGGGATCGCGACGGTGATGCCGACGTGCTCTTCGGGACGCGCTCAGGGCGCGTCGTTCTGTTGGAGCGAACCGCGCCCGGCCGGCTGACCGTCCGACCCTACCTGCAGCAGGTGAACGCGCCCATCGACGGCGGGCGCGGCGCGGCGGCCGACATCGGCGACTGGGACGGTGACGGCCGCGAGGATCTCCTGGTCGGCGGCGAGGACGGGCTGTTGCGCGTGTACCTGAATGAGGGCCGCGCGCGTGAAGGGGTGTTCGGCTCGGAGGCGCCCGTCCGGCTGGGGTCGGGCCTGTACGAGCACCCCGGCGGGTACGCCCAACCCGCCTTCGTGCCCCACACCGAGGGGGCGCTCAGCCTTCTGGCGATCGCCGGTGGGGGCGGCGAAGTGGCCCTGGCGCCGCGGGCTGAGGCGGGTCTCCTGCGCGTCCAACGCGTCACGGCGGGCGGTCGACCGGTGGCGCTTCGGGGGCTCACTACAGTCGCGGCTGTGGACTATGACCTCGACGGCGACACGGACCTGCTCCTCGGCGCGCGGGAGGTTCCGGGCGAGCCGCCGGGCCCGACCCAGCCGATCATCTACCTGGAGAACCAGGGCAAGCGCAACGGGCCTCCGGTCTTCACGAAGGCCGCCCAGATCGAGCTGTACACGAGCGGCCCGACCGGCGATTCTCCCCTGCAAGAGGCGGGGCTGATGCGCCCGAGCGCGGTCTCCGTGGCCGAGTGGTTGCCGGGCGGGAACCCGGAGTTCATCGTGGCCGGCGCCCAGGGGGTCGACCTGTTCACGACACCGCTCCCACGCAACGTCTACCCGACGCTCTTCCTGGCGCCCGGCGAGGGCTCGCACCTCCTCCCGCCGGTGTACTTCGCCCGCGCCACGCTTTTCTTCGGGCACACCGGCATTCTCATCGGCACGGAGGCCTACGGCCTCCTCTGCTGGTACCCGCGAGCCGCCTGGGATGATCTCTAACACCCGGGGTCGCGTCTTTGAACTCTAGTGGTCTGTCACTCGTGATTGTTTGGGTTGGTGGACGGCCCGTTCCGCACGCCCATCCGTCACCACCGCCGTCGTAGGACGGAGCGCTGCTCCGTCACCACCGCCGTCGTAGGACGGAGCGCTGCTCCGTCACCGTCGTTGTCGAAGCGGGCGCTTCGACCTACGACGACACATCCCCGCAATCATGGGTGACACCGCACTAGTGGTCTGTCAGCCGTGATTCGCGCAGTTGCCGTTAGTCGTCGTGGGTCGGCTCACCAGAGCCGACGCCGTCCGGCATTGACCTGAAGGCCCTGTCGGCTCTGGTGAGCCGACCCACGACGACCCAAGGCTTCACGGCGGACGGGGCACTGATCTTCTGGCCTCCGCTGCCCGAGCGTCCGAGGAGCACCATGGCTCACCACCGCATTGCCGTGATCCCCGGCGACGGGATTGGGATCGAGGTTGTGGCCGAGGGGCTGAAGGCCCTCCGCGCTCTCGAGGGAACCGTCGCAGGCCTGACCTTCGAGTTCAGCGAGTTCCCGTGGGGCTGCGGCTACTTCCTCGAGCATGGCGAGATGATGCCGAGGGACGCTCTCGAGACGCTCGGTGCGTTCGACAGCATCTATCTCGGCGGAGTCGGCTGGCCGGAGCGCGTACCCGAGGAGATCGCCGTGCGAGGGGTCGTCTTGGCAATTCGCTTCGG
>VGFB01000866.1 GCA_016869015.1 Armatimonadota bacterium | reverse complement strand
CGCATCAACGAGCCGATCGAACCCTTCCCGTCCGGTGAATGGGTCCTGCGCACGCAGCGGCTCGCGGCTGCTCCGGCGCTGGAGAAGGTCGACCGCATCCACTTCTTCCTCTGCGAGAGCGACTACAGCCACGGGGACGAGCTGACCTTCCGGATCGGCGGGTTCCGTCTCGTGAACCTGCGGCGGGAGCCTTCGAAGCTTGGCCCCGGCGAGGTCGCCCTGGGCCTGTGGCTCGGCGAGCGGGCCGACACGTCCGAGCGGATCGTCATCGTGGATCGGGGCGCCGAGCCCGTGCCGGGGCTGCTCGTTGCCGAGACCGCGGCTCCGGCGGCGTTGGAGCCGAAGGACACCCTGCGTCTCCGGTTCCATGAGGTCTTCACCGGCCGGAGCACGCAGCGCGATGCGCCGTTGGGGCAGAGCGCACCCCGGAACGCCGTGACGCGGCTCTCGGCGACGGTGCCGGTCGGCGACTTGCCGCCGGGCTACTACCTGGTCACCGCCGACGTGCGGCGCGACGGCCGGTCCCTGCTCGGCGGGCGGGTGGGGTGTGATGATCTGTACGTCCGCAAGCCCGATGAATCGATGACCTACAGCGTGCTTTCGATCCGGACGGGCATGGTGATGTGGCTGCGGGATCAGCTCTACGGCGACATCATCGGCTGGGCCTCGGCGGCGCTGCCCCACTGCTACGACCCCCTGGACAAGGCCACCTACCCCGAGTTCCTGCGCGCCTACCAGGCCACGACCTGGAAGCACACCGAGGGCAACGAGGCGGGCGACACAGGCCTGGCCCTGGCCGCCGAGGCCTTCCGGAAGAGCGGTGATCTGACCCGCTGCCGGTTCGTCGAGTGGCTGCTCGACGACAGCGTGGACCACATGATCGCCCACATGCAATCGCCCTCCGGCGCGTGCCGCACCACCACGAACGAGATCGCGAACGCCGGGTACGAGGTTGACTGGGGGAAGAGCGGCTACTCGTACGACTCCAACCAGATCGGCGAGTGGATGCGCGCGATCACCTACGCGATCCTGTACCACAACCAAGTCCCCGGCAGGCAAGCGCGCGCCCGCGAACTCAGCGCGGCGGTCCGCCGGGCCGGGGACTACCTGGTGGCCCACGCGCTTCAGGACTCCAACGGCCTGCCGGGCGTTCTCCGGCACCTCACCCTCAACGAGCGGCCGGACGGAACGGTCCAGCAGGTGGTCTATCACCAGGAGGGCCGCCAGTGCGATGTCTACCTGGGTCGCGCGCTCGCGGGGCTCTCCTACTACGCCTATGCGATGCAACTGCTGGGCGAGGACGTACCGGACGAGTGGTGGCCCGTGCTGGACAACACGGTCGAGTGGTCGGCGCGGAAGATGCAGCCCAACGGTTGGTTCGACTGGCAGTGCGCGGACATCGTGGAGGGCGGCTGCCACACCTTCCTGGGCAACATCTACATCGGGGAGGGGATGTTCGGCTGCTACCTCGCGGACAAGCTGGCGGGCCGCGAAGCGGAAGCCACGAAGGCCGCGGAGGCAACCCGCAAGGCCTACCGTTACACCACAGACGACTGCTACATCCGGGGCGTGAAGTATGAGTACCCGCTGGAGTTCTGGGTCGGCCCGTACGTCTACTGGCTCTTCACCGAATACCTCGACACGGTCGGCCCCGAGCCGGCCTTCGAGGACTGGCTGCAGGTGCTCGACGAGCGCTGGAGCATCGAGCGGGAGTGGAAGGACTTCCTCGACCGCCCTCGCGAAGGCTCCGCGTACGTCGGCCGCGCAACCGACAATGGGATGCTCAACGTGGCGATTCTGGGCTATCTGGGCGTCAAGCAGATGGAGGAGATCGGGAAGCCGCTGGACTGGAGGGCAGATTGACACACGGTGTTGGTGCGCGTATCATGTGCGCGAGGGACGCACCAGTGCGATACACCATCGACCTGCCGGACGACCTCGTCCGCGACGCAATGCGTCTCACTGGCCTCAAGACGAAGCGCGAGGTTGTGACGCTGGCGCTCGAGGAGCTCGTTCGGAAGCGGAGGCTGGAGCGGCTTCGGGCCCGGCTCGGCCAGGGAAACCTCGACCTGACCCTCGAGGAGTTGTGTCGGATGCGTGGTCACGACTGAGGAGGGAGCGCAGATGAGAAGCACGATCGACCTACCCGACAGCCTACTGACGGACGCGATGGAGCTCACGGGCCTCAAGACGAAGCGCGAGGTTGTGACGCTGGCGCTCGAGGAGCTAGTGCGGAAGCGGCGGTTGGATGACCTGCGCTCCATGTTCGGCAAGGGCTTTGGCCTGACCCAGGAGGATCTCGAGGAGATGCGGCGGGACGAGTATGACGACGCTCCCACGGCGGCGCCCACACCAGAGCGCGCAGCTTCGTAGCGTCGTGAGCTTCGGGAACCGAGTGGGAGGGCATGCCATGCCGGCGGGTCTGGTTCTCGTCGACACGAGTGTCTGGGTCGAGACCTTGCGCATTCGTGGGGATCCGGCATGCCGGTCCACCATGGACCAACTCACGGCCCAAGGCCGGGTGGCCACGTGCGAGGTGGTGATCGTCGAACTACTGCAGGGGGCTCTGGATGGCCGGCAGGTGGACAGGCTGAGCGTCTCGCTAGCGGCCACGACAACGCTCGGGATGGCTGGCGCAGGAGAAGAGGCCGGACGGCTGGGGTGGGCTCTGCGCCGGCGGGGGATCATCGTCCACACCACCGACCTCCTCATCGCGGCGACGGCGCATCTCCACGGTGCGGCGCTCCTCCATCGCGACCGGCACCTGGGCGAGGCGGCGGAGGCACTGGGCCTGGAGATCATCGAGCCGTAGCCGTCGCCACCCTCGCCCGCTCCCCAAGGAGTCCCCATGCTGACCATGTTGACCCTTCTGTCCGCCTCGTCGCTCGCCGACGCGCCCGACCCGTGGGCGGCCGACTTCGCGGCGCAGAGGCCCTCGGCCGCGCTGCGGCTCGAGTGTCGCTACACCGATGCCTCGCGCGTGCAGGCGGAGGTCACGGCGGAGGACTACCATCTCCTCCTGCACTTGGCC
>VGFB01000865.1 GCA_016869015.1 Armatimonadota bacterium | reverse complement strand
CGAGCCGGCGATCCCCTCAGGGGGTCTCCAGGAGGCGGGCGACGTCGGCCTCCAGCCGCGTCAGGCCCGCCGCCCTTCCCAGCGCGAGCGCATCGGGAGCCGTGGAGCCTCCGAGCCACGCGGCTCGCAGCGCCAGGAGCGCGCCCACGCGGTTGGCGCTCCCGCAGTACACGACCGTGTGGCTTGCACCCGTCGCTCTCAGGATGTGGTCGAGCGCCTCGACGTTGTCGCGCGTGAGGCCGTCGGCTCCCGCGATGGGTAGGCGCGTAAACGAGAGGCCCCGCTCCTTCGCGTACGCTTCCTCCCACCCCGCGCCTTCCTCGTCGGGGAGGCGGAGGGAGACGAACGTCGTGAACCCCGCCTGGGCCAGGCCGTCGAACTGGGCTTGGTCGATCTGGCCGGCGGTGAGGAGCCCGGGAAGGGGCTCGTGCGCGTTGGGGATCCCCAGGGCGGACGCGTTCTGGAGGACCGGGGAAGGAAGAGCCGCTGTGGCGGCCTGAGTCGTCGCCGGCGCGGCCTCCTGGGCCTCGGGAGGGGCGGACTTGGAGCAAGCCCCCGTGAGGAGGAGGAAGGCGGCGAGCGTGGAAGACCGGATGTAGGATCGCATGCCCGAAAGCTCGGACTACGGCGCCGTCTTGTACAGGAAGCGACCCGCACCCGCGACAAGGGACGGGTCGCAGACGATCCTCTGGCCGGCGGGGCCGGGAGGGACCACGACGCCTTCCTGCGTCCACGAAGCGCCCCCGTCGGAGGAGCGCCAGCTCACGATGCCCGCGGAGCACACGTAGAGGCGGAGGGCGCCGTCGGGCGCGATCGCGAGCTCCGGCACGCCCCCGTAAGAGAGCGTGCCGGTCCTCGAGAACCGGAGCCCGTCGGTGGAACGGGCCAGCACGGTTTGCTGGCCCAGGGAGATCGCCATGCGCCAGGTGCCGTCCGCGAGCTGGACCACGGACGGGTCGGTGAGCTGCTCGCCGGGCGCGATCGAAAGAGCCGTCGCGACGACCGTGAAGCGCAGGCCGTCGCGGGATTCCGCGATGCAGATGGCCCGCGGCGCAGACGTGCCGGGGGAGCCGAAGCCGCTGAGGTAGGCGAGCCGGATCGCGCCGTCCGGCATGCGCCACGCGTCCGGGTCCACGACGCCCCTTGCGCGGTCGGTCCCGTTGAGGCGCAGCGGGCCCAGGGGCACGGCCGCGGCCCCCTCCAGCCGAGCGATCCAGACGTAGCCTTGCGCGCCGTTCACGTAATAGACGAGGACCGTACCGTCGGCCAAGCGGACGCCGTCGGGAACGGACGCGTGCTCCAGCACGGGCTGGGTGCCGGTGAGCGCGCGCCCGTCGGTGGTCCAGGCGGCGACCACGGTGTGGTAGTACGGCCCCGCGGGGTCGTTGACCGGCTGAGCGGGCCCCCCCTCGGAGACCTCGCAGAGGGCACCGCTCGGCGGTTCGTCCTCGCCGGGGTCGGCCGGCGCCCTCCCGCAGGCGGGAAGGACGAGCAGGAGTGCCAAGGCGCTGGCCAGCCGCGCGGACTCCGAAACGCCGCGAGGGCGTCCCCCGGTCGGGGGGACGCCCTCGCTCACGGTCCGTGCCGCCGAGGGCGGCGAGCCGCTTCTCGCGCTCAGAATCCGAGCATGAACGAGCGGATCGGACGCTCCAGGCCAGGCCCCGCCAACTGGGCGGTCTGGGCCTCGTACTTGCCGCCGCTGTTCGACACGTAGGCGTCCACCTGCTGGCTCACCCGCCGCAGGAGGTCGCGGAAGGTCACGGCGCCGGTGGCGTTGCGCATCTCCTTCGCGAGGTAGTAGGTGAACAGCGACGCCGGCCGGGATCCGTCGGGCCAGTCGTTCACCGTCCACGACACCTGCTCCTCCGAGGAAGAGGACATCACGACGCTGCGCTGGGGCTGGTTGAACACACTGCTCACGTCGCCAGCGCTGCTGCCGAAGGCGTAGCCCGCCCCCAGCTCGTCCGAGATGAACGTCTTGGGCAGACGGATGTTGTTCGCGACGTCGGGGCTGTTGATGTCGGCGCTCTTGGCCTGCGGCCCGCCCTCGGCCCGCGAGATCGTGCCGCTGTAGCACGCGTCCACGGCGACGAAGGTGTTGCCCTTCAGCTGCGAGAGCAGGTACCCGAGCTCCTCGTCGAGGATGATCGACGACTCGCCGCCGTGCCCGTACACGTAGATCCCGTCGTCCTGGCCATCGGCCTCGTTGTCCAGGAAGCCGACGTTGCGGCCCACCCGTGTCCCGTGTCCGGAGAAGAAGAACACAGCGACCCCGTTCCGGCCCGCCTTGCCCAGGTGGCGGATGATGCCGTTGGCGATGTTGAGCCGCGTGGCCTCCTCATTCTCCAGCAGGATCACGTTTTGCGGCTCGAACATGTAGCCGTCGAGCAGCACCTGGGCCATCATCTCGGCGTCGTGCGTCGGGCCGGTGAGGTCGGAGCCGGTCCCCGGGTAGTCGTCGATTCCCACGATCAGGGCGTAGCGCCCCTCCGGATCCGTGTCCCCCGCGCTGAACCGGCTGTAGTCGGGAGCGGCCGTCTCCAGATGCAGCTCGTAGGCGCCCGTATCCTCTTCGTAGCTGTTCACCACGAGCGTGTAGATGCCGTCCGCCGGCAGCGGGAACGTGATCTGGCTGTTCACCGTCGCCGTGTCGGCATCGTCGTTCTCGGTGAGGCGCTCCAGGCCCGACAGATCACCGTTGCCCAGCGCGAGGATCAGGTAGGGGTCGAAGTCCTCGGACGAGAGGGTCGCCGTCATCTCGTCGCCGGCGCGGCCCTGGAAGCGGATGAGCTGATAGTGCGTTCCGTCGTCGAGCGTCGGATCGTTGTCGGTGAGCTCGCCCTCGTAGGTGTTCCCGGGCTCCATCGAGGCGCTGAAGGCGACGCCTTCGCCCGCCTCGCTAGGCGGCTGCGCTTCCTTGACTGTGAGGCTGTAGGATCCGCTGGCGCCGGCATCGTAGGAGGTTGCGAAGACCACAAACGTGCCGGCGGCGAGCCTGCCCTGCAGGGCCGCGTTGGTCCCGCCGAAGCCGTC
>VGFB01000864.1 GCA_016869015.1 Armatimonadota bacterium | reverse complement strand
GTGCCGTGCAGGTCATCGTCGAGAGGTCGGAGCTCGCGGGTTCGATCGACATCCCCGGGTCCAAGTCGCACACGGTTCGCGCGGCGTTGCTGGCGCTCCTGGCCCGGGGCGATTCGGTCATTCGATCACCCCTGGAGTCGCGGGACACGTTGGCGGCGTTGGCGGCGGCGGAGGCTCTCGGGGCCGCCGTCCGACGAGACCCCGCCCGATGGACCGTCACGGGCGTGGGGGACGGCGTGCTCTGCCCCACGCGGCCCGTTGACGTGCTGAACTCCGGCACTACGCTCCGCATCGGGATGGGGGTCGCGGCCCTGGGGAGCGAATGGGTCGTCCTGACGGGGGACGAGCAGATCCGTCGACGCCCGGCCGGACCGCCGCTGATGCAGGCCCTGACCAACCTGGGCGCGCACGCCTTCTCGACGCGGGGTGACGGTTGCGCGCCGGTGGCGGTGCGGGGCCCGCTGATCGGCGGAGCCACCGACATCGACTGCCCGACCAGCCAGTATCTCACCAGCCTGCTGATCGCCTGCCCGCTGGCGCAGACCGATAGCGAGATCCGCGTGGGGCTGCTCCACGAGAAGCCCTACGTCGGCCTCACGCTGTACTGGCTCGATCGGCTCGGGATCGAGTACTGCCACAAGCAGCTGGACCACTTCTTCATCCGGGGGGGACAGGCATACCCGCCCTTCGATCGGCGCATCCCGGCGGACTTCAGTTCGGCAGCCTTCCCCCTGGCGGCGGCCGCGATCACGGGCTCGAAGCTGAAGCTGCTCGGGCTGGACATGGACGACCCGCAGGGCGACAAGGCCGTGCTCGGGATGCTGGAGGCCATGGGTTGTGAGATCACCTTCGGCGTCGACTCGGTCACCATTGCCGGGGGGGACCTGCGCGGCATTGAGGTCGACCTCAACGACACCCCCGACGCCCTCCCGGCCCTGGCGGTCGTCGGCGCCTTCGCGCAGGGCGAGACGCGGCTGCTGAACGTCCCCCAGGCGCGGATGAAGGAGGTCGACCGCATCGCCTGCACGGCTCGGGAGCTCGCGAAGCTCGGCATCGAGACCGAGGAGTTGGCGGACGGGCTGATCGTGCACGGCGGTCGGCCGAAGGGGGCGGCGGTCCGAAGCCACGGCGATCACCGGCTGGCGATGGCCTTCGCGGTCGCGGGACTGGCAACGGAGGGACCGACGACGGTGCAGGGGGCGGAGGCGGTGGATGTGACGTACCCGAGCTTCGTGGAGTCGATGCGCGGCATCGGAGCGCAGATCGAGGTCGTGGACTAACGGGAGGGGACCATCATGCTCGGTTGTCATCTCGGGCGCTGCATTCAGTTGACCATCGCCGGCGGGTCGTACCAGGACGGGCTCACGGCCGTCCTGCAGGGCATCCCGCCGGACATGCTGCTCACCGAGCAGGAGGTCTATGGGGACCTGCTGCTGAGGAAGCCGGGGGCTGATGAGCTCTCCTCGCCGCGCAAGGAACCCGACCTGCCGCTCATCTACACGGGCCTCAACGCGGCGGATACCATCGAGGGGGCGGGCAACTGGAACCACACCAACGGCACGCCGCTCACGATCCTCATCCCGAACCTCGACCGCCACTTCATCCATGTGAAGCAGTACCAGGACACCAACCGCACGCCCCGTCCGGGCCACGCCTCGTACGCGTCCTTCGTGAAGTATGGGCCCGCCGATGACGCGGTCGGGGCGGGCCTGTTCAGCGGACGGTACACGTCCACCCTCGTGGCCGGGGGGTATGTGGCGAAGAAGGTGCTGAAGGCCTGCGGGATCGAGGTGTTCTCGACCATCACGGAGCTGGCCGGGATCGCCGGGACGCCGGCAGCCCACGAGGAGGTCCTCGCTTACACCGCGCGATACAAGCAGATGCGCTGCGACCTCGATCCCTTCTACCAGGATGTCTACGTGGGCGGGCGGATCACGCCGGAGATGCGCTTCCTGGAGAAGGCGGCGGTGTTGGCCGAGGTCGAGCAGGAGATCGACGCCATCCGCGACCGCGCGCCGCAGATGAGCCAGGAGGCGGTCGTGGAGAAGTACGGCGTACACCACATCCTGAACTGCCCGGACATCGCCGCCGCCCAGGCCATGACGGACAAGTGCAACCGGATCTACGCCGACGGGGACTCGGCCGGTGGCCTCATCGAGGTGGTGGCGCTGGGGGTACCGGCCGGGCTGGGCGAGCCGATGTTCGGCAAGCTCGACGCGGAGCTCGGGCGGATGATGGGCATCGGCGCGGTGAAGGCGGTCGAGGTCGGCGCCGGGATGGCCGTGAAGGACATGGTCGGCAGCCAGACCAACGACCCGATGCGCTCCGTCGACGGGAAGGTCGTGTTCGATAGCAACCAGGCCGGCGGCATCACGGGCGGCCTCGCCACCGGACAACCGATCGTCGTGCGTCTGGCCGTGAAGCCCACCCCCACCATCAACAAGCCCCAACAGACCATCGACAAGTACACGCTGGAGAACACCACCCTGGGCGCCATCACCCGCCGTGACCCGACCATCGTCGGCCGCATCTGGCCGGTCGCCGAGAACTACACGGCCCTCGTGCTGCTGGACCACCTGCTGATGCACTACGGGTACCAGGAGTTGGCGAAGCGAGTGGCGGGGTAAGCACGGACGGCGACGGCTCCCTACCCCCCGGCCCCCCTTCCTTCAGACTGGTGGTCTGTCAGCCGTGAAGTCTCGGGTCGTCGTGGGTCGGCTCACCAGAGCCGACAGAGCCTTCAGGTCAATGCCGGACGACGTCGGCTCTGGTGAGCCGACCCACGACGACAAACGGCAACTACGGGAATCACGGCTGACAAGGCACCAGTGCGCCTATGCGAGAGCATACGCGCTGTGTTTGTTGCCCGTTCCCTGGGAGCGCAGGGCGTCCCGCCTGCCGGCCTGGCTGGTGGTGGCCCCGGTGTGGCGGCCGTCGCCGTTCTCCCCTCTCCCTTCAGGAGAGGGGCCGGGGGCGAGGCCTCCACCGCGCCGTTCGTCGTTGCCGTGCGAGTCGCCGTCGTAGGACGGAGCG
>VGFB01000863.1 GCA_016869015.1 Armatimonadota bacterium | reverse complement strand
CGAGAGCCTCCGCTGCCTCGGCCCGCACGGCTTCGGTGGCATCGCCGAGGGCGGCGCCCAGGCCCTCGACGGCGCGCGGATCGCCCAGCTCCCCGAGCGCCCGGGCGGCGGCGGCGCGGGCCGGCGCGGCCTGGGCGCGGAGCACCTGCAGAAGCGGGTCGACGGCCCGCCGATCAGCGAGTTTGCCGAGGGCCTCGGCGGCCTCCTGGGCGATGTCGCTGGACGCGTCCAACAGTGCGACGACCAGGGCCGGAACGGCGGCCTTCGCTTCACGGTCTCCCAGCATGCGGGCGGCCGTTGCGCGGCAGTCCCGATCCGCGTCGGCGAGTCCGCGCTCGAGCTCATCGTCTACGAAGCTCGCATCGGACATGGCCAGCGCCGTCAGGGCGTACATCCGCTGGACGGGGTCCTGCGAGTGGAGTTCCTGCAGAAGGTTGTCGGCGTCGCTGTTGATCTTCATCGGCCATCGGATGCGCCTGTCCCCCGGTGCGGCCCGGCGCCTCACCGTGGGTCACGCGGGAAGTAGCAGCTGCTCTGCGGTCGCCGACAGTCGGCCCCGAGCCATCCGCATCTCGGCCAGGCACACCAGTCCATGTGCGCTGTTGTCATCATCCGGGTAGACGGCCGAGCCGACCGCGAGGCCCAGCGGCCCGGCCGCCGGACGGCCGCCTTGCGCGGCCCGGCCAAACGCCTGCACGCACTCGCGAAGGGCCGCCTCGACGGCGGGCGGCAGGATCGCGACGATCTCCCCGGCCCCCTCTCGTTCCACCACCCGCGCTTCGCCCCCCGCGCAGACCCGCAGCTCCTGAGCCAGATCGAGCAGCAGGTCCGACGGGGCCCAGCGGTCCGCATCGCCCATGCTAACCGCCATCACCACCAGACGCTCGCCTCGCCTCTGTGCGCGGGAGACGGCCCGACTCAGGCCCGCGACGAACGACGCGTACTCCAGCAGCTCCGCTCGCTCCCCGTCGTGGCACCCGGGGTCTGGCTCAGCGGAACGCGACCGGATGATCTCAGCCGATCGAACGGCAACTTCCGCCAGCAACGCGTCCGGCATGGGCGTGCCCATGTCGCCGTACAGCGACACAACGGCACGGGTCTGCCCCGATGAGTCCAGGGCGGGAACGGCTGCGACCGTCGACACGGCGAGGTCTTCCGGCGGTCCCACACAGAGCCCCGCCATGTCGGCTCCGGCCGCGGCCTCAATGATGACCCGCCCATCGCGGGCGGCCGTGGCCGACGGCCCCAGACCGATGGGCGTTCGCAGCCGGCCGAAGGCCGAGGCATGCTCCCCCCTCGCTGCCAGGACGGCGATCTCCGCGTTTCGGCCGTCAACCTCGTAGGCCACGCACGTACGGACCGGGTCACGGGCTGCGAACTCCTCAACGAGGGCCTCGAGCGCCTCGACCCGAGCCTCGACGGGCGACACCGGAGGGGATACGGTCGCCCGAGCAGCCGCGCAGGGCGGCGCATCCAGACCAACAGGTACCCTCGGCTCCGGCGCGGTCTCCGCCAGGACCTCGATCAGCGCCTCCACGACCGCCGGATCGAAGGCTGAACCGGCATGTTGCCTGAGGTACTCCACCGCGCGTTCGGCCCTCCAGGCCTGCCGGTATGGTCGCTCCGACACCAGAGCGTCATAGACATCGATGACCCCCAGGATCCGCGCTCCCATCGGGATGGCTTCCCCGACCAGTCCGTCGGGGTAGCCCGAGCCGTCCATCTTCTCGTGGTGGTGCCGAACGATCGCGCCCACATCCACGCCGAAGTCGATCGGCCGGAGGATCGCCTCCCCCACCTCGGGGTGGGTCCTCACCAGCTGGAACTCGCTCTCGGTCAGGCGGGCGGGCTTGCTGAGGATGTGGTCCGGGACGGCGAGCTTGCCGATGTCGTGCAGGACGGCCGCCGTCTCCACGGCCTGGAGTTCCTCGCCCTGGAGCCCCACGCGTTGCGCCACCGCTTGCGCGAGGGTCTGCACACGCCGCACGTGCAGGCGCGTTCCCTGGTCCTTCGCCTCGACGGCTGTCGACAGCGCCTCGACGATGGAGAGGTACAGGCGGGCCAGCTTCTCGCTCGCCCGGTTGCGCTCCTCGAGGTGCCTCAGCTGCTCCGCGGCGCGATCAGCGCGAACGGCGTAGGTGCGCTGTAGCGCATAGAGCAGGGGCAACCCCAGCACAAACACCCCCATCCCGAACTGCCGGTACGCCAGGCCGACGGCCAGTGCTGCCGCCCCGCCCGCGAAGTACACGGGCGTCATCCAGCCGGCCTCCCGCAGCCACCGCTTCGGCAGTCCGTGACCGCCGGCCAGCGCGACGGCAGTGACGCCGATGACGGACATCAGCTGGTAGACCGCCACGGCGGCCCCTGCCGGCCAGAGCAGCTGCGAAAGCCGTCCGGGCGCGGGGGGCATTCCGCCCAGGCGAGCGAAGGCCTCGCCGGCGGCCCACGCCGCCACGCTCAGCGTCCCGATGGCCTGGAGCGTCGTCTCGACGGGCTGGCGACGCCCCCCGGAGCCGGTGAACAGCAGGCCCCCCACCGCACTGGCCGCTGCGACGCCGATGCCGGCCGCGGTCCCGCACTGGAAGATCGCGGCAAAGACGAACAGGAACCCGAGCGACATGGTGCCGACGGTGGGGTGCATCCGCAGACGCTGCGAGGAGGCCAGGAGCGCCAGTACGGCATACAAGGCGACGGCGACGACATCCGCCGCAGATGCCGAAGCGGCCGTCACCAGCCCCACCAGGCCCACGACGCACAGGCCGCCGGCCAGCACGCGTGCCGGCCGGCGCAACTGAGACGAACCCAGCTTCCTCACCTCCGGCGGTACAGGTCCCCGTGGCGTCTCCGCACAGGCTCTCGCCGTCCGGTGGCAGCGCGAAGAACTGCCCGCAGCGCTCGCCAGCCTGACGGCCTGACGCGTTACGCGCCGGTGACAAGACCTTTATACCATACCGGGGGGGGCTCTGCGCGAACGTAGGCCGTCGTCAGGAGTTCTCTCGGTGGGAGAGCCGGCGGGAACGGTCAGTAGGCGCGCA
>VGFB01000862.1 GCA_016869015.1 Armatimonadota bacterium | reverse complement strand
ACGGCCGGCGACCCCGGCTCATTAGCGACCAGGAGGGCGGGCAGCGTGATCCCCGGCTGCACGTGCAGCTTGAGCTTGTGGACCGTCAGATCGCCGCTCCGGAGCTCGCCGACTTGCTCGAAGCGCGGTGGCTCGACCGGCGCCGGCGGCTGCAGCGCATCGAGGAGCGCGGCGCGCGTGGCGGCTGCGTCGAGGGCTTCCGGGCCCGGCAGCCGAGAGAGGGCCTCTCTCGCCCACTCCTCGGCCAGCTGTCGGACGGTCTTGGCGGTCGGCGGAACCTTGCCCCCCTCGAAGCACCACAGCTCCTCGATGCTCGGCGGAGGGAGCGTGTCGGGCGGCTCGGAGAGCGGCGCGCCCTCGCCCTGCCCGCGCAGGTGTTGCTCGACGAAGCCGTAGAGTACTTCCCGCATGGGCTGCCCGTAGTCATGGCCGCCGGGGAAGATCTCGCAGCGCAGGTTCTCGTCAGCGTCCAGCAGGGCGTAGATCACCCGCGCCTGCGCCTCGGCCCGCCGAGCGCCTCGGGGGAGGAACTGGGGATCCTCCGCGGCGCCCATGTACAGCTGCGGGCGCGGCGCGAGGAGGGCGGTCATCTCCCCCATGTCGGTGAAGGCGCCCAGCCCGGGCACGTGGGAGCAGGGACAGTGCGGCGCCCCGGTGCCCAGGAAGTCCTCCCACTGGGTGACGTACACCACCGGGATCGCCGCGCCCAGGCGCTCGTCCACCACCGAGTAGTACAGCGTGTTCAGCCCGCCGCCCGAGGCGCCCGTGCAGGCGATGTGCGTGCCCTCCACGTCGTCGCGGGTCAGCATGTAGTCCAGGGCGCGAACGGTGTCCCAGATCATCACGCTCATGTTGCAGTGCCCGGTCAGCGACAGGTTCCACGCCTCGCTGTGCTCGTTGCCCGGGACGGCGCGCTCCTCCTGGCCGAAGGGGTCGTAGGTGATCGTGATGTAGCCCAGCTGCGCCAGGCCCCGGTTGCGCGCCGAGGGCGGCCCGTCGTTCTTGCCCCGGCCCCAGTGACCCACCGGGCAGAGCACCAGCGGGAAGGGGCCCTCGCCGTCGGGCACGTAGACATTCGCGGTGACGATCAGACCCGGCCGGCTCTCGAAGGTGACGCGCTCGATCCGGTAGCCGTCGCGCGCGACCTCGCCGAGAACCTGCGCGTTCAGCGGCGTGCGTTCCGGCAGCGGGTCGAGGCCCAGACCGCGCAGGATTCGCGGCCGGATCGCCGTTGCCCGCGCCGCCCAGGCCTCGCGCGACTCGGGCACGGGCATGGCGGCGGCGTACGCCCGGGTCCGGGCCATGATCTCCTCGAAGACCATTCGCTCGGCCTCGTAGGCCGGCAAGACGCGCCAGCGGCGCTCCTCCGCGATCGGGTCAAGCGTCGGGTCGGTCGTCAGCATGATGGCGTCTGCTACCTCGTAGGAATCGCCGGCATCCACCAGCCGGACTTCGATCTCAGCCGCCGGCAGCGCGACCTCCCCGCACCGCTGCCACGAGAACCGACCTGCGTCGCGCTCCGCGTGCGTCACGTCCAGCAGCGCCTCGCCGATCCGCACGCGCCAGCGCCGGTCGGCCCCGCCGCCCTCCCAACCGCGCGCCCAGACGATGTACGTCGCGGGTTCCCCAGTCCGCACCGTACCGACCATCACCGTCCTCGCGACGCCCTCCGCGTTCGACACGACGAACCCCCGGCCCGAGTACCCGGCGATGTTCGTCTGCACTCGCCACGGGCCGTTGAGGTCCTCGCACTCGAGCCGGATCGTCTCGGCGTGCGAGGCCGCTGCCACCGCACAGCAGACGGCCAGGCTCCAGCGACTCCGGCTGCGCGTCGATCGCATCGGCGTCCTCGCAGAGCCCCGGAGAGGCTCAGTCGGTCAGCAGACGGCACATGTGCTTGTGGGCCTGACGCACGTAGAGGTGGAGGTTCTCCGGATCGGTGACCTCCATCTCAATGGCCAGGGCGGCCTCATAGCCGATGGCGCGCAGTTCCGTGATGAGGCCCGGCAGGTCGATCTCCCCGGCGCCAATGGCGACGGACTGCGGACCGATGTGGTCCTTCAGATGCACGTTGTAGACGCGGTCCGGGTAGCGGCGGATCAGGGCCTTCCAGTCGACCCCGGCCGAGTGGAAGTGGCCGGTATCGACCGTGATCCCGAAGCGAGGCGCGGGCAGCTCGGCCATCAGCCGGTCGTACTCCTCGGCGTAGAGGATCTGCGACCCGACGTGAGGCTCGAGAGCTACGCGAACGGGCAGGTCGCCGACGGCGGCATCGAGCTGCCGCAGCGCGGCGACCGTCCGGTCCAGCCCGCCCTCCGAGCGCGGGCAACCCGTCTGCACCAGCAGATCGCAGCCCAGCGCCACCGCCGCCCTCGCCGACAGCGCCACGTGCCGGGCGCCCTCCGCCGCCTGCTCGGGGGTGCCGTTGGGGATGGGGGGCGTCCAGACCTCGGTCAGCTGCGTCAGCCCGGCCACGTGCGCGGCCTGCGTCACACCCGCGGTGTCCATCCACTGGATCAGCCCGGGTTCCCAGGTGAACGGGCCGCCCAGGCCCCAAGCCGTGAAGCCGGCCTCGGGCGCCCAGCGGAAGGTCTCCTCGATCTCATCACGCCCACGTCCGCGTAGCGAGCAAGTGGTGCAGGAGAGGATCATCGGCGACCTCCGAGGGGCGGCGGCGCGAAGCGCCGGGTGCGGGGCTAGCCGCGACGGCGTGCTTCGGCAGCGAGGACAGAGCCACCTCTGCCGAGAAGGATGGGGCGACGCAGAGGAGACGCAACCGATGGCGATCGCGATTCTGCTCGGGCTGTGCGGCGCAACGGCCGCTTCTCAGGAGGCTCCCATGCTGACGATGCGGGCCGGCGAGCTCGCCGTGACCCTTGATCCAGGCGCCGGACCGGTGGAGAGCCGGGCGGCTGAACTGCTGCGTTCCGAGCTGGAGTGCAGGACCAGGTTGGCGATCGCCGCGGAGGCCGCGAGAGCCCGCTACGCACTGGTGGTCGGCGGGCGAGATGACGAGCTGGGTGTGGATGGGTTTCGGCT
>VGFB01000861.1 GCA_016869015.1 Armatimonadota bacterium | reverse complement strand
TAGATGATGCTCATCACGAGGATGAAGAAGGTCGTCGGGGCGAGCATCGGCCAGGTGATGTGGCGCAGCTTGTGCCACCCGCTGGCGCCGTCCATGTCGGCGGCTTCGTAGAGCTCCTCGGGGATGCCCTGGAGGCCCGCGAGGTAGAGGATGCAGTTCTGTCCGCCGATGGCGGCCCACAAGGCCATGAGGATGAGCGAGGGCTTGGCGAGGCTGGTGTGGGTCAGCCACTTGAGCGGCTCCCCGGGCGCCTTGAGGCCGAGGGCCTCCAGCGGGGCGTTCAGCAGGCCGCCGGGGCCGGGGGTCACGAGGTGGAGGGTTCGCAGGGCGTCGTTGAGCAGGCCGAACTTGGGGTTGTAGAGCCATTGGAAGAGCATGGCGACGGCGACGGCGGAGCAGATGGACGGGAGGAAGTACAGCGTGCGGAACGCCACGACGCCGCGGAGCTTCCGATTCAGGAGCAGCGCCGCGGCCAGCGACAGGAGCATCCCCAGCGGAATGCCCAGCATCAGGTAGACAGTGTTGTAGCAGTAGTGCCAGAAGCGCTCGTCGTTGGGCTTCAGCTCGCCGGTCGGCTCGCGGTGGAAGCCCAGGATGTCGCCGTAGTGCCGGCCGCCGACCCAGAGCTGTCGAGCCTCCTGCCAGCTGCGCAAGGGGCGGACGGCGTCCCAGTCGGTGAAGCTGAGCAGCAGGGCGGCCAGCACGGGCAGCAGGGTGAAGGTGAGGAAGCCGATGGCGTTGGGCCCGATGAAGGCGTAGCCGCTGAGGGCGTCGCGGAACCGGGCCCGGCGGCCACGGGGCGGCGCCGTGGGGGGGCGCAGCTCGAGGTCGGCGCCGCAGAAGCGGCACTCGCGCACGCCGCGGGCGGCGCTGCGGGAACAGCGCGGGCAGGTCACGGTGGGCGCAGCGGTTGAGGGGGAGGCGTCAGCCATGTGAGGCTCCGGCGCTACCAGTCTCCGTCGTCGTCAGGCTCCCCCTCCAGATCCTCGTCCGAGGTGGTGAGGATCTCGTCGCCGCGGAACACGCTCACGAAGAAGTTCTCGCGCTCGAAGTCCTGCAGGTATGAGGAGACCACGTCGCGGTCGAGCTGCTTGAGGAGACCGTCGACCTCCTCGTCGGTGAAGTCGCGCTCCAGGACCACCGTTCCGTGGATCAGGTCGGGGCCGTAGTGGAGGTCGGCCTGGGCCACGCGGGTCTCGTCGTCCCAGACCAGGTAGATCTCAGAGGTCTCCGTGCGGAACACGCGTGTCAGGCGGAAGGTCACGGGGGCGCTCCCAACTGGGTTGTTGTCGTGCATTTCCGCGCGCCGGGCGAGGGCCCCTGCCTGGTGGGCGTCGGGAACGTCGCGTGTCAGTCGCCCCGCATCAGCGGGAGGAGGGTGGGGATGCGGTGGTGGATGAGATGGCGGAGGAGAGTGTGCTCGGGCCGGGAGAGGGTGGGGTCGCCCGCGAGCAGGGCAAAGGCGTCGTCGCGGGCCAGCGCGATGAGGGGCGTGTCGGCGAGCAGATCCGCGGCCCGGAGGTCGGGGAGGCCCGTCTGACGCGTGCCGATGAGCTCCCCAGGGCCCCTCAGGCGAAGGTCGGCCTCGGCGACCTCAAAGCCGTCGGCCGTCCCCTCCAGGAGGCTCAGGCGCTCCCACGCGGGGTCGTCGTGGGTGGCGGCAGTGATGAGGTAGCAGGTGCCCCGATCGGCGCCCCGGCCCACACGTCCGCGCAACTGGTGGAGCTGCGCGAGGCCGAAACGTTCGGCATCCTCGATGAGCATCAGCGTGGCGTTCGGCACGTCCATCCCGACCTCGATGACGGTCGTCGCGACGAGTACGTCCAGCTCCCGATTCCGGAACTTGCCCACGACGGACGCCCCAATGTCAGGGCGCAGCTTCCCATGCAGCAGGCCGACTCGCAGACCCTGGAGCAGGCCCTGGGAAAGCGCCTCATGCCGCTGTCGCGCCGCGTCCGCCTGGAGGGACTCGGACTCCTCGATCAGGGGGCACACGATGAAGGCCTGTTGCCCCTTGCCGACCGCTTCCAGAACCGCGCGGTAGGCCGAATCGCGGTCCGGCTTGCGGAGGAGTACGGTAAGCGGCGGCCGGCGGCCGCTCGGCAGCTCATCAAGCACGGAGATGTCGCAGTCGCCGTAGAGCACGAGCGCGAGCGTGCGAGGGATGGGCGTGGCCGTCATGACCAGGAGGTGGGGACGCCGGCCCTTCCCGGCCAACTCAGCCCGCTGCAGCACGCCAAAGCGATGCTGCTCGTCCACCACGGCCACGGCGAGGTCGGCGAACTGCGTCGCCTCCTGCACCAGAGCATGGGTGCCGATGATCAAGGAGATGTCGCCCGCGGCGAGTCCGGCCCGGATGCGGTCCTTGTCCCGGGCCGGGAGGCTTCCGGTGAGCAACACCGGTCTGACGTGAAAGGGCTTGAGCAGTCCCTCCAGGACGCGACGGTGCTGCTCGGCGAGGATCTCGGTGGGGGCCATGAAGGCCGCCTGGCGGCCCGCCCGAACGCCGCAGAGCAGCGCGAAGGCCGCGATGGCCGTCTTGCCCGAGCCGACATCCCCGTGGACCAGGCGCAGGGCCGGACGCTCCGCCGCGAGATCGGCGGCGACCGCCTGCAGGACGCGCTGCTGTGCTCCGGTCGGCTCGAAGGGCAGGCCGGCGCAGAAGGCGTCCAGGGCGTCGGCGCCCACGTCAAGGGCGGTCCCGACCGCCGTATCGTGCAGGAGTCTGCGGCGCATCGCCAGGAGGAGCTGCAGAACGAACAGCTCCTCATAGGTGCTGCGCCGGCGCGCCTCATCGGCGTCGCGCTGAGTGTGCGGGAAGTGCCTCGCGCGTCGAGCCTCGGCGGCCGGCATCAGGCGCCGCGCCTCGCGAATCGCCGCCGGAAGCGCGTCCTCGGTCGCCTGCGCGGTACGGCGCAGGGCCTGATCGAGGAGGGCGCGGAGCAGCGGCTGGGACAGCCCCTTCGTGGCCGGGTAGATGGGCACGATGCGCTGCATGCTGAGGGCCGGAGCCGCCCCGATGGACTCGCACTCCTGAACCT
>VGFB01000860.1 GCA_016869015.1 Armatimonadota bacterium | reverse complement strand
GCCGGGCGACGGACGTCTGGGTGGCCAGGAGCGCGCGACAGCTCCAGTTGGCTTGCGCGGTGGCCGCTCTTCGCGGCCGCATACGTTTCTAGGGCTGTCCGGGTCTCCCCGCGACCACTGCCAGGACCTGCGGGGCACAGGGAGAACCGCATGGACATCGAGGTGTTGGATGGCCTGGAGAGCCTGGTCGCCGTGAGGACCGAGTGGGATGCGCTCGCCGGCGCCTCGGCCCGGCCGCGGCCATCCCTCACCTATGGCTGGCATCGCGCCTCAGCGCGCGCGTTTGGCGGGGGAGACGCCGATGGGCTCTTCACGCTCTGCTTCCGCGACAACGGTCGACTGGTCGGGTTGCTGCCCTTGCGGGCGTCGCGGAAGAGCGTTGCAGGCGCGACCCTGGCGCGTGACCTCCAGTTCGCCGTCGAGACCGCCGATTGCCGCGATCTGGTCATTGAGACGGGAGCCGAGTGGCCCGTCGTGGACGCCTTCTGCGAGTGGCTGCAAGACGGTCCGCTCGCCTGGGATCTGGTGAGACTGCGTACGCTGTGCTCGCTTTCGCCCACGTACGCCTTTCTACCGGTCTTGGCGCGACATGCGAGGCTCTACACGACGGTCTGGGGCGGGGACGCCTGTGCGCGGATCCACCTCCCACGGTCCATGTCAGACTACCTGGATTCGATGCCGAGCCAACGCCGTCGACGCACGTATGCTTACTGTCAGCGCAAGCTGTCCAGGGACCACACGACGCCCCGCCTGCGGGTGGTGGCCGGGGAGGCGGTCACGGAGGAGGACGTGCGGCGGGTGTGGAGCCTGCACGGTTCCGGGTGGGAGGCGCGCGGGACCTCGGCAGCCGCCAACGAGGCGTTTCGGGTCTTCCTCACCGGGCTGGTGAGCGAGCTGCCTCCCGTGGCCCGGCCGGTGCTGGCGTTTCTGGAGGTCGGCGACCGCGTGGTTACCGGCGACTTCGGCGTCGTGATGGACGGGTGCTGCTTCCTCTACTACGGGGGACTCGACCCGGAGTTCGCGTCCTACTCGGTGGGCCATCAGGCGTTGCTGGCGCTCATCGAGCACGGGATCGAGCAGGGCTGGACTGAGATCGACCTCATGGGCGGCAGCGAGCCATACAAGTTCCACTTCACGCGGTGCGCCGGGGGGACTGCCGACCTCTGGGTCGCCAGGAGCCCGGGGCGCCTGCGGGCCGCAGCAGCGATGGCCTCCGCGCGTGGGTACATGTGTGCGTGAGACAAGCTCCCAGGAAGGGCCTGCCTTGAGCCCAGACCCTGCGGCCCGACCGCAGCCAATGCGAACCTCGCGGGCCGTTGCCGCGCTGGGCGGCGCGGGCTACGTCAATCAGAGCCTCGGCCTGCTGCGAGGGCTGTTGTATACGCGTGCCCTGGCGCCCGCGGCGCGGGGCGGCGTGCAGCTCGTCTTCCTCATTGCGATGTACCTGGCCTACGCTCCCATGGGCATCTTCTTCGGACTCGAGAAGAAGCTGCCGCTGCTGATCGGCGCGGGGAAGTCCGACGAGGCCGACCGTACCGAACGGGCTGGGATCGCCGCCCTCTACGCCCTGTCCTTCCTCGCCGGACTTGCGATGTGGGTCTACGCCGGGTTCGCCGCCGGCACCGAGGCCTCCATCCGCATCGCCATCGTATTCGGCGGCTTCTACTTGATCTTCGGCCAGGTCGGGTCGGGCTATCGCGTCTGCTTGCGCTCGCGGCTGCAGTTCGGGGTCGTCGCGGCCTCCACGGTGTATGAGGGCCTCCTCCTGTTCGCGTTGGTGGTGGCCGGGTCCTACTGGATCGGGGCGCCCGGCACCATGGCCGGCTGGGCCGTGGGGGCCGGCATCACGGCCCTCTACCTGCTTCTCAACGGGCGGCTCCCCGCCCTGAGCCGCATCGACCTCCGGACGGGTTGGCAGCTGCTCCGGATTGGCCTGCCCATCCTCGGCGCGGGCCTGACCGGTCTGTTCGTCCGCACCGCCGACAACCTCGTCGTGGCCAAGCGGCTCGGCTACGAGGCCCTGGGTTACTACGGCCTGGCCTGGCAGCTGGCCTCCTACATCTACAACGCCGCCGGCGCGGCCGACGCGGTCCTGACGCCTCGCATCTTCCAGGCTCACGGCCGGGGCGCCATGGCCGAGGTCCGCGATCTCACCCTCCGCTCCACAACAGCCTTCGCCGGGATCACTCCCATCCTCTCCGGAGGGGCGGCCATCGCCGCCCCCGTGCTGTTGCGGTTGGTCTTGCCCAAGTACATCCCGGCCATCGCGCCCTTCCAGGTCTTCTGCTTCACCGTGACCCTCATGGCGGTGCCGATGGCCGCCCGCACCGTCATGGTTGCGGTCAACCGCGAGTTCGAGATGATGGCCTGGGACGGCGCTTGCGGCCTTCTCATCGCGGGCAGCCTCTGGTACCTCATCGGGCAGGACCCGCAGATGTCGCTGGTCCACATCGCCCTCGTCGGTGGCGTCGGTCTCTTCCTCAGCGCCTATGGCATGACGGCCCGCGCCCTGGGCTGCATCGGCCTGAAGCCGCTGCGTATCGCGGGGTACCTGGTCTCGCTGGCCGTGCCCTTCGCCTACTGCGCCGTCAGCCTGTGGCTTTCGAGGCTCGCGGCGGCGGCGGCCCTGCCCGAGGCTCCAGAGATCACCGAGGAGGTCCTCGCGCTCGTCATCTTCCTCGTGCTCGCCGTGCCGCTTCTCTGGTGGACCGAGCGCCGGACGGGCGCGCTGGCGAGCTTCCGTCGCGGTCGGTCAAGCCCCGGCCAGGACGAATCCCCCCCCACCGCCGACTGACGACCGGGCTGCCGTCTGGGTGAGCTGCAGGCCGGCGGCCTCCGGATCGTCCTGGCTTCAGGCAAGCCTTGCGCCTACCTCACGGGCCTCGTGCCGCCAGAGCCCGCGGCGGAGCTTGACCGCCTCAACGAGGCCGCCGATCAGGCCATTGCGGTCGGAGACAGCGAGAACGACATTCCCATGCTCGGGGTCGTAGGGTTCTCGATCTGCATCGGCGCCAACCCAAGCTGCCGGGCCCCCGCCTCAATGTCCG
>VGFB01000859.1 GCA_016869015.1 Armatimonadota bacterium | reverse complement strand
CAACGATCACCTCATCGCCGCCCACGCCAATGACGCGCTTCACCTCGTAGTCCCCGTGGGTCACGTCCTGGAACGCCACGATGTCGCCCCGCCGCGGCGGGGCGACGCCGTAGGCCGACAGATGGACCAGCAGGCGGTCGCCCGGCTCGATGGTGGGCGACATCGACCCCGTCGTGACGTAGATGACTCGCACGACCCGGAGGTGGAGATATGCCAGCAAGGCGAGGAGGCCCGCAACCGCCGCCACGTGAACGAGGAGACCCGGGCCGCGGCGCCTCCGTGGCGGAACGGCCGCCGGGGGGGTCGGCGACGCTGTGAGGCCCTCGTCGCTCACCCGTCGCCCTCGTAGAGCACCATGAGGCTGAACAGCACGGTGGGGATGCTCACCCGCCCACCGAGGGACTTCTCGTGCAGGTTCGTGCTCATCTGCACCTCACGGATGCGCGCCCCAAGCCGACCGAGCTCGCCGTTGACGCGCTCGTGGAAGGCATCCATCTCCTCCTGCCCGTGCTGTGCGATGAAAAGCGCCTTCATGGTCAGGTCACCGTCCTTAGAAGGGGAGATGCGCCATCCGTCTCCGGCGGAGGCGCTTCTCCCATCCGAGGCCTTTCACCTTCGCGCGCAGGCGCGTCACGCGAGGCCGAGGCTGAGCACCGCGGCCACGGCCGCCAGCGTTCCGAGCTCGCCGACCTCGGCCGTCGCCTCGCAGGCGTGCGCCGTCACGCCGCTGAGTCCGCGCGTCACCCACCGGGCGAAGGCGTGCGTCGGCAGCCAGGCGCCGGCCAGGGCTGCGGGCACGGCCGACGGACCCAGCAGGAGCAGGCCGGCGACCAGCGCCGGGAGCACGAGCCACAGGTCCCGAGGGCCCGCGAGGGTGACAAGCCAACCGGCCACCCCGGTGTCGATGTTGGCGTAAGGGAAGCGCCAGCAGACCCAGACGATCGCAGCCCGACTCAGGCCTCCGGCGAGGACCAAGGCGCCCAGTCGGGCCTCTCCCGGCAGCGCCAGCAGCAGTGCGTACTTCAGCAACAGCCCGGCCATTCCGGTCAGCAGGCCAAAGGCCGTCGGCTGCTCCCTGGCTGCCAACTGTGCCAGGCCCTCATGGTCGCGTCCCGCGAAGAGCGCCCCGCTGAGCACCATCAGCCCCCGTACCGGGCGCGCCCGCGTGGCCGGTAGCCCAAGAGCCACGACCAGCCCGCAGGCGAGGGCGTGCTGATGCGTGGCTGTGCGGACACCTAGCTCGACCAACCCTAGCGCCGCCCCCAGCGCGGCGCCCACGACGGGGAACCACAACAGGCTCCCAACCAGACGGCCGGGTGTGCTCTGGGGCACGGCAGGCCCCGGCAGGCAGGTGAGCAGTTCGAAGGCCATCCGGAGGGGGGCGAGGGGCGCCGCCGGCCCGCGAGGCATTGTGACCACGATCCCATCCGGCCGAGCAGGTGAGACGTTCATCGGCCTCGAATTGACCGGACAAGCGTCCGGTCGGCCCGGACGCGGGCCGGAGCCGCGAGGAAGCGGCGAACACGGTGGGATTGTAGGTTGGGCCATCGCAGGTGTCAACGTCGCCGCCGAGGGCAACCGGCGGGGGCTGGATCATGCGAGGAGGGTGACCCACCATGTATGTCCCGTGTTGGAACTGCGGGCATGACGTCTGGATCGAGACGCAGACGGAATGCCGGCACTGCGGCGAGCCGGCCAAGCGTTGCGTGGATTGCATTCACTTCGTCCTCACGAGCAGCATGTGCCGCGCGCTGGGGGTGAACATCGGGCGCGCCGAGGCCTCCGACCCGACGGCCTTGTCGCAGTCCTACCGCTGCCCCGACTACCAGCAATCGCCCGAGGCGCAGACGCAGGCGGCGGCGCGCAAGGGGGGCCGGCGCGCCAAGGATGAGGCGCCGGTCGCCGAGAAGCCGGCGGCGCCTAGGCCCGCGGCTGCTCGCCCCCGCGCCGAGAGTCGGCCCGCGGCGGCGGCGCCGAGAGAGGGCGCGCCGGCGAAGCAGAAGCGCCCACATGTCATCGCCCACCGCGGCTGCAGCGAGGAGGCGCCGGAGAACACGGTCGCCGCCCTCCGCAAGGCCGCGGCCATACCCGCCGACGCGGTCGAGGTCGACGTCCACGTGACCAGCGACGGGCGGCCCGTCGTCATTCACGACGCGACGCTGGAGCGCACCACCAACGGCGAGGGCGCCGTGGCGGCGACCTCGCTGGCTCAGATCCGCTCGCTGGACGCGGGCGCGTGGTTCTCCGAGGAGTTCGCGGGTGAGCGCGTGCCCACTTTGGAGGAAGCCATCGACGCCACCGGGAAGGCCTTCCTGGCCATCCACGTGCGGTGCCATGAGAACGACTCGGACCGGGCCGAGCGGGCGATCGTCGATGACCTGCGCAGCGCGGGCGCCGTCGACCGGGCCTGGGTGATCCACCACACGCGCCACGGACTGTACCGCTTCCGCAAGCTCGAGGAGGCCTTGCGCCTCTGCTGGCTGCCCCGCGACGGCGGCCGCGACCTCGAATACGTGGACGACGCGTTCTACATGGGGTACCGGATCATCCAGCCGACGTTTCGGGTCGTAACGCCGGAGTTCGTGGAGTATGCGCACCAGAAGAAGATGTGGGTGAACGTGTTCTGGGCCGATGACGAGGGGTTGATGCGGCAATTGACGGCGCTAGGTGTCAATGGTATCCTGACCAACAAACCGGCCCTGCTGCGACAGGTGGTAACCGGCGGGTGAGGCGGGGGCGGCGGCCGGCAAAGAAGCGATGTGGGCGAAAGAGGATTCTGCAGCGGGGCGGGGAATGGACTGGCTCGTCTGCCTATAACCGTGCCCGACTTTGGCCGGGACTCGGCGGATACCGGAGCCCTGGAGGGTAATGACGCGCATGGCCGATCCAGCTGTCGGGAAGCTCCTTGAGCGAGGCGTCCAGCGGCAGGTTGCACTGCCGTGGAAGCAGGCGTTTCAGATCAGCATGCGCAACGTGACGCTGCGGCTCGGACGTGCCGCCGTGACGGGGATGGGCGTGGTTCTGGGGATTGCGTTCTTGATGTCGGTGTGGACCGG
>VGFB01000858.1 GCA_016869015.1 Armatimonadota bacterium | reverse complement strand
GGGTGATATCGGCCTTCATGCTGCTCTCGTTCATCCACCTGGCCTTGTTCCTGATGGGCTATCGCGTGTCGGGCTCGGGCTCGGGCATGCTCACGATCGTCGCGGTGCTCGGGGTCGTCACGGCGGTGGGGACGATGGCGTACACGGGCCTGCTGCTCAGCGCGGCAAAGGGGATGCCTTTCTGGCGCTCCGGCATGATCCCCGCGCTCTTCGTGGTGTCAGCCCTTGTGACCGGACACTGCACCATCATGCTGGGCATGCTCCCGTTCCACGAAGGCCGGCCGGGCGTGCTGCCGACCATGGGAGTCGAGGCAGCCGCCCTCGTGGCGCTCGAAGTGCTCGCCATTGCGCTGTACCTCTACAGCGCTTTCAAGGTGGCCGAGACCCGTGAGTCGACGGAGCGAATCCTGTCGAACAGGGCCTTCGTCCTCGGCTACTTCGTTCTGGGACTGGCCGCGCCGCTCGCGCTCACGTTGAGTCTTGGCTACGGCATGGCCGGGGCGGCCATCGCACAACAGGCAGCGGTCTCGGCCGTCGGCGCCGTGCTCGGGCTGGCAGGCGGGCTGATCCTCCGCTGGGCCGTGCTCAAGACCGGCGCTCTGCCCACCTGGCACATCGCCGGGTGCGAGTTCCGCCGCGTGAGCCGGCCGAAGGAGCCGAAACCGAGCATGGGCCTCCTGCCGCCGTCTTCTGCTACGACGGAGCGCCGGCCGCTGGCTTCATGACGGACCCGGGCTAGACTTGCGGGGTCGAGAGGCGACTCGGCTCCGGAGGGGGGCCCGCACCTCGACCGTTCTGGTTCACTGAATGGACGATCCAAAGCCGCTTTCCCGTGCCCTGTGCGATCTGCCGGCGTACCGGCTCCGGACCGACACGTCACCTCTGGAGAAGGCGCGGGAGGACGTCCCCGTCGTCGTCGAGCAGGCGATCACGATCGATGTCGGCGGACTCGATCGTTACACACTTCTGTGCACCCCTGTCGACCTCGAGGCGCTGGCGGTCGGTTTCCTGTTCACCGAGGGTGTGATCGACGGGATCGACGCCATCTCGAGCGTGCGCCCTTGCGAAAGCGAGCCGGCGGTGCTGCAGGTCAGGCCGGCGGAGTCCGCCCGGCGCGGCCCCGACGGTGCCCGGAGCCTGCTGATCGCATCGTCGTGCGGGCTGTGCGGGGTCGAGAACCTCGAAGTCAAGCTGGCGGCGCTGCCGCGGGTGGGGGACCGGCTGCGGGTCGACGGCCGCTGGTTGCGGGAGACAAGCAGCGCGCTGCGCGACAAGCAGACCCTCTTTCGGGCCTGCGGCGGCGTTCACGCCGCCGGCCTCTTCGACGGCGCCGGACACCTGAGAGCCTGGGCCGAGGACGCGGGCCGCCACAACGCCCTGGACAAGGCGATCGGCAAGTCCCTGATCGAAGGCGCCGGCGCGGCCGGCTGTGGCGCCGTACTGAGCGGACGGGTGTCCCTCGACATGGCGGCCAAGTGCGCCCGGGCGGGAGTCGAGCTGATCAGCGCCATCTCGGCACCGACCGCTCTCGCCGTGGAAGTGGCCCGGCGTTGCGACATCACTCTGTGCGCCTTCGTGCGCGAGACGCGCGCCACGGTCTTCTCCCACCCACGGCGCCTCACCGGGATGGCGGAAGACCTGTAAGCAGGGGCCGCACCTCCGGAGGCGCCGACAGGACGTCTCGGAAGTTACATAAGCCATTGGTATCTGGTGGCTTGCGGAGCCGATGGGCGGGTGGGCGATCAACCTTCGTCTTAGATCCCACGCGGACTTCGCGAGGCGGGCGAGGATGGGCCGAAGGCGCACCCCAGCCCACCCCCGCCGCCTCCGTGCCTAGCCCGGGCCCTTCGGCCCGGGCCTTCGCGTTGTCGTTTTCCGGCCCGCTTCCCTCCCGGTGCCCTGCCGAGGGCGCTGTCACGCTTCCGGTCCGCCGACGTATCAGCCGCTGGTCCCCGACGCGAACGAAGTGCTTGCGGAGGGCCAGTCGGAGCCTCAGAATCATTCTGGCTTGCCAGGCCATTGGCCCATGGCGTGCCTTCATTCTTGATGACACCCGATATTGCGGGGCAGTCCGAGGGCTGTCCTGCGTGTAGTTCCTCACCCTTCTAGCTGAGGAGGCGCAGATGGACGGTAGCTTCGTCCGCCGAGCCGCTGGACGGCTCACCGCGGTGGTGGCGTTGAGCGCGATGCTCGCCGCTCACGCCGCGGCACAGCAGCAGGCCACGGGGACCATCCGTGGCACGGTCACCGACGCGGTGACCATGCGCCCGCTCTCGGGCGTGCAGGTCTCCGTCCCCGGCACGGGCCGGGGCGCGCTGGCCAACGCCAGCGGCCAGTTCCTGGTCATCAACGTCCCCACGGGTGTCGTGACCGTGCGCGCCGAGCTCATCGGCTACGGCGCCATGAGCCAGCAGGTGACCGTCGCGGCCGGTCAGGCGGCGGTGGTCGACTTCCGCATGACGCAGACGGCGCTCGAGCTCGACGCCATCGTCGTAACGGGGACGGCTGGCCAGACGCAGAGGCGCGCCATCGGGAACGTGGTCTCGAAGGTGGAGGCCGCCAAGGTCACCGAGTCGATCGCGGTGCCGAACGTGTCGGAGCTGCTCCAAGCGCGCACGCCCGGCCTGACGCTGCTCTCCGACGGCGGCGGCGCGGGCGACGGCCAGGTCATCCGGCTCCGCGGAACCGGCTCGATGGAGGGCCGCTACGAGCCCGTGGTGATCATCGACGGCGTGCGCATGGAGAGCGGCTCGCAGGGCGGCCGCTGCGGCAACGCGGTGCACTGCACGAGCGGGCTCGAGTCGCTCAACCCGAACGACATCGAGAGCATCGAAGTCATCAAGGGACCCGCCGCCGCCACGCTGTACGGAGCGGAGGCCGCTTCCGGCGTCATCCAGATCATCACCAAGAAGGGGCGCGCCGGGACGGGCGTTCAGTGGAATGCGTCATTCGACACGGGGATCAGCGACTGGCACCTCGAGCGGCCGGTCACGTGGTGGACGTGCACGGCCTCGAACATCACGTCCAGCGCCTATCCGGGCTGCGCCGGCAAGACGG
>VGFB01000857.1 GCA_016869015.1 Armatimonadota bacterium | reverse complement strand
ACCGACCTGATGGCCACGTACCCGGACGAGTACCGGGAGGGAGCGGAGTATCTGCGGCTGCTGGACACGCTCCCGGCCCTGCAAGAGAAGGCGCTGGGGGGAGACGAGGCGGCGGTGGAGGAGGCGCGGACGGCCATCGAGCGGCTGAACGGGGCCTTGCTGCGGAACCCGCTGCTGGACTTCGGGAAGCTGCTGCTGGTGAAGCGGTCGGCGGGGAACCTGGGTCTGCCGCAGAACTGGGAGAGCAACTCGAGCCTGCCGCGCAGCGGCTTCGACAATGAGATCATGGTGTTGGATGGCTTGGGCCCCGACGCCGAGCTGCGGACGGTGTACCGGCCGGAGCGGGATGTGTACGTGGGGGACGTGGACCTGGACTTCAACGGCGGGAGGCTGATGTTCTCCTCGGTGGGAGAGGGCGGGCGGTGGCGGATCTACGAGGTGGGGCCGGACGGGTCGGGGCTGACGGAGCTGCCGCTGATCAACGAGCCGGATGTCGACAACTACGACTCGTGCTATCTGCCGAACGGGGATGTGATCTTCACCTCGACGGCGCCCTTTGTGGGTGTCCCGTGTGTCACCGGCTCAGCGCACGTCTCGAACCTGTACTACCTCGACCGGAAGACGGGGGCCATCCGGCAGCTCGGCTTCGAGCAGGACCACGACTGGTGTCCGACGGTGCTGAACAACGGGCGGGTGCTGTACTTGCGCTGGGAGTACTCGGACCTCCCGCACTTCGTGTCGCGGATTCTGTTCCACATGAACCCGGACGGCACGGAGCAGATGGAGTACTACGGAAGCAACTCCTACTGGCCGAACTCGACCTTCTACGCGCGGCCGGTTCCCGGCAGCGCGACGAAGTTCGTGGGGGTTGTGGTGGGGCACCACGACCATCCGCGGATGGGGGAGCTGGTTCTCTTCGATACGGACCGGGGCAAGCGGGAGGCGGAGGGGGTGATCCAGCGGCTCCCGGGCCACGGCAAGAAGGTGACGCCGATCCTGCTGGACGGGCTGACCGGGGGAAGCTGGCCGAAGTTCCTGCACCCGTACCCGCTGAGCGAGAAGTACTTCCTGGTGGCCTGCAAGCCCAGCCCGGCATCGAACTGGGGGATCTACCTGGCCGATGTGTTCGACAACCTGACGCTGATCAAGGAGGTCCCCGGCTACGCGCTGCTGGAGCCGGTGCCGCTGCGCCCGACGGAACGGCCGCCGATCATCCCCAACCGCGTGGACCCGAGCCGTCAGGACGGGTTGGTCTACGTGGCCGACATCTATGACGGCCCGGGGCTGGCGGGGGTGCCGCGAGGGGCGGTGAAGAAGCTGCGGCTGTTCACCTACCACTTCGCCTACCACGGCATGGGCGGACAGGTGAACCGGGTGGGCTACGACGGGCCGTGGGACGTCAAGCGGATCATCGGCACGGTTCCGGTGGAGGAGGACGGCTCGGCGTTCTTCCGCGTGCCTGCGAACACGCCGATCTCGCTGCAGCCGCTGGACGAGGATGGTCAGGCCCTCCAGCTGATGCGAAGCTGGATGACGGCCATGCCCGGCGAGACGCTCTCGTGCGTAGGCTGCCACGAACGCCAGCAGATGGCGCCGCCCAGCAAGTACCCGACCGTCGCCTCCCGGAGCGGGCCGGTCGAGATCACCCCCTGGTACGGGCCGACGCGGGGCTTCTCATTCGTGCGGGAAGTGCAGCCGGTGCTGGACAAGTACTGCGTGGGCTGCCACGGCGGGGACCGTGACGGCGACGGCGGGGACCGTGACGGCGACGGCGGGGACCGGATGGAGACGGTGCTGAGTGCGGAGATTCCGGACTTCAGGGATGCCCCGGCGGTACGGCCGCCCGGGCCGGATAACGGGTACCAGCAGGGCTCCAGATTCACGCCTTCGTACATGGCCCTGAAACGGTACGTGCGCAACCACACGATCGAGAGCGACATGCACCTGCTGATGCCCGGGGAGTTCGCGGCGGATACGACCCGGCTGGTGCAGCTGCTGCGGAAGGGCCATCACGGGGTGCAGCTCGAGCCGGAGGCATGGGATCGGCTCATCACGTGGATCGACCTGAATGCGCCCGCGCACGGGACGTGGCACGAGATCGTCGGGAACGGCCTGGTCGATCCCATGCGCGACCGGCGGCGGGCGATGTTCACGAAGTACGCGGGTCGCGACGAGGACCCGGAGGAGGTGCCGGATCTGGCGGTCCTGGCGGCGAACCTCCCGGTGCGGCAGTCGGAGGTGGCGGCGGGCCCGGCGCTGGCCGTGGAGGGATGGCCCTTTGGCGCGGAGGAGGCTCGGCGGAAGGTGGAGGCGATCGGAACGGCAGAGCGGACGGTGGACCTTGGCGAGGGCCTGGAACTGAAGCTGCGGCGGATTCCCGCGGGGGAGTTCATGATGGGCAGCGCAGACGGGCTGCCGGATGAGCCGGCCGAAGCCGTGAGGGTCGAGCAGCCGTTCTGGATCGGCGCGGTCGAGATCACGAACGAGCAGTATGCCCGGTTCGACCCGACCCACGACAGCCGGCTGGAGACGGGCGACTACCTGCAGTTCAGCATCGAGGAGCGCGGATACCCCGTCAACGGGCCGCAGCAGCCCGTGGCGCGGGTCTCGTGGAGCGAGGCGAGCGCGTTTTGCCGGTGGCTGAGTGAGAAGACCGGGACGGCGTTCACGCTCCCGACGGAGGCGCAGTGGGAGTGGGCGTGTCGGGCGGGGACGGAGAGCCCGCTGTGGTTTGGCGGCACGAGCGCCGATTTCGCACCGTACGCGAACCTCGCGGACCACTGTCTCCGGTTCGTGGACACCTTCGCGCCCTGGGCGCTGCCCTCGGGGGCCATCGCACCGTGGCGGCCGGCGGCGGAGAGCATCAACGACGGCCACCGGGTCTCGGCGCCGGTGGGCTCCTACCAGCCGAACGGCTGGGGCCTTTACGACATGCACGGGAATGTCGCCGAGTGGACGGCCGGGGACTACGGGGGCGGGCGGAAGGTCGCGCGCGGGGGCTCGTGGTATGACGTGCCGCAGCGGGCAAGGTCGGCGTATCGTCATCCGCATCCGGAGTA
>VGFB01000856.1 GCA_016869015.1 Armatimonadota bacterium | reverse complement strand
GGTCCTGGACCCGGAAGCAGACGTGCGCGATGGCCTTGAGCATGGAGGCTCCCTCTCTGTGGGAACACCGGAGTCGACGACCGGGTCGGCTAGACCCGATGGAACTCGGTCTGCCGCCCGTGGATCACTCGGCAGCCGGCCTCAGTGAAGAGAACATCCTCCTCGATGGAGAGCGTCACCTCCTGCCCCTCCCATTCCGGAACGGGCGCGCGAACACAGAGTTCCATCGTGAAGGCCTGGTTCGGGCGCAGCGGAACGTCGCCGCGGCCGACGCAGCGCTCCTGCTCCCACGGCAGCCCGATCAGCGGCCCGGGCTCGTGGAGGTAGTAGCCGAGGGAGTGTGAGTAGACCTTGGGCCCGGGGAGGCCTTCGGCCCGGGCGCGCGCGAGGATGTTCGCCAGCAGCTCGTTGCCGGTCAGCCCGGCGCGGAACTCGGCGAGGAAGATGTCCTGCAGCCGGTTGGCCTCGGCCAGGAGCTGCCGCAGCCCCTCGGGCGCCTCCGTCTCACCGGGGCGCAGGACGTATGCCCACTGCTGGTGATCGCTGTTCAGCCGCAGGTACTTCACCCCGACATCGCAGTGCACGAGGTCACCCGGGCGGATCGTGCGGTCGTCCGGGCCCAGACGCGCGCGCTCGGACGCGCGCCGCACGACCGAGAAGTACGGCTTGAACGCCACCTCCAGGCCGAGGTCTGCGACGCGCTGCCAATAGTGCCACTCCAGGTCGGTCGAGGTCGTCACGCCTGGAACGAGGGCTGCGGGGCTGTAGCACTCGGCGATGAGCGCCCGGGCTACGGCCACCACGTGCTCGTGCAGCGCCATGTCGCCCTCGGTCAACGTCGCCAGCCAGCGCGCCGCCGCCGCCTCGGCCGACACCAGGCGCTTCGCGTACTGCTCTGGGAGACGCTCGGCGAGTTGCCGATAGAGGTTGTGCGTCAGTCCTCCGGCCGCCCACTGGACGGCGCCGATGTTGATCCCGATGCGCTGCGGGTCCCGCGCTTCGATGATCTCGATCAGCTTCGGCCACTGCTCCTCGGGGAGCTGAGTGGCCATCGGGCGGTCGTACAGGTCGTGGGTGTTCGTGCCGGAGAGGTTGATCCGCTCGATCGTGTCTCCGTTGTCGTGAAAGAGAAGCACCTGGAGGATCGGGCACCAGGTGTTCAGCGGGACCATCGTGGTGAAGACGGGATCGAGGTTGTCCTCCTGGCAGAGGATCAGCCACAGGTCGATCCCCGCGTCGCGCATTGCGAGGGGCAGGACAGTGTCGAGCCGCTCGCGAAGAACCCCGTCTACCGCCTCTGCGCGCTCGCGCATGGGCAGGACGCGCGGGAAGTGGTCGGGCCGCAGGGGCCGCATGGGGCTCCTCCTCGCACCGCGGGGGCACGGAACGGACGCCAGTTCACCCGGGCGGGTCACGGCACCTTCCGGCCGGGTGTTGAGGAGAGCGAGGCGAGGCGCATGGAGGAGCTGCTCGAGCGGGACGATATCCCCGAAGACGTGAAGGCGGAGATCCGTCGGGGACTTGCGACGCGCGAGGAGGCGGCGGCGAAGCTCCGCCGCGAGCGCGATGCGGCCGAGGACCTGATCGCGGTTGCGCCCGTCGTGTTCCTGGTGCTGGACCGCAGCGGTCGGATCGTCCGCTACAATCGGCACCTGGAGCAGCTGACCGAGCGCGCCCTGGCGCAAACCCGGGGGGAGGACTGGTTCCACACCTTCCTCCCCGAGCGCGATCAGGTGCGCATCCGCCGCGTCTTCCTGCAGACGATCGACGACATCCCGACCAGCTATACCATCAACAACGTTACCACGGCGGACGGGCGCGAGGTCCCCATCGAGTGGCTGAACCGGCCGCTGAAGGACGGGGAGGGGAACACGGTCGGGGTCCTCTCCATCGGGCGGGACCTCCCCGGCTAGCGGAACTGGCGACCGGCGCCAGTCCGGCTAGTGCTCTGTCAGCCGTGGCTGTAAGGATGGGTCGTCGTCGCTCGAAGCGCCCATTTCGACAACGACGGTGACGGAGCAGCGCTCCGTCCTACGACGGCGACGGATGGGCGTGCGGAACGGGCCGTCCACCAATGCAAACAACCACGAGGGACACCGCACTGAGCGGCCCTGCGGGCCGACCCGCTGCGCGCGGGTGGCAACGGCGACGGCCGCCACACCGGGGCCACCACCAGCCAGGCCGGCAGGCGGGACGCCCTGCGCGCCCAGGTACGGGCAACAACCACGGCGCGTGTGTTGTCCTGTAGACGCACTAGCCCCCACTACCGACTCGCCAGCAGCCTCACCTCATCCACGTACACCTTCCCGAGTCGCGCGCCCTCGTCGCGGTGGCCCACGATCAGGAACTTCAGCGCGAGGCGCCTGGTATCGAGGGCTGTTGAGAACGTCGCCTCGTGCTCGCGCCACTCGGGCGTCACCTCAATCGGCGGGCACCTCGCGTAGAGCGTCTGCCGGCTCCCCGCCTCCGCCTGCTCGGCGTCCCAGCCGACCGGCGCGAACTCCACCTTGGCCGCGTCGCCCCGCAACCGAAACCGCACCCGATACTTGGTCAGTGGCCGCGCCTCGTAGGCCGCCGGGCCTGTGAAGCCGTTCGAGTCGCCGAACATCAGCGCCACGTTGATCCAGTCCCGCCCGTTGAGGTCATGCCACGCGGTCGCCTCGAGGCAGGCGCAGCGCTCGCCGGAGGCGGGGGCCTCGGTCGGCGCGGTGAGGACCGCCTTGCCCGCTCCCTGGTACAAGCCCCAGCCCTGCGGCTTGCCGGCCGCGTCTACGTCCTCCGCGCCGCCGTTGACCGCGAGGTCCACCGGCTCGCCTCCCGCGGCCTGTCGCTCCCGCAGCCACGCCAGCATCTCCTCGTACTTCGCGTGGCGCGCCGCGATCTGCCCAAGCTCCTCGGTCAGCGCTGCGTTCCGGCACGTCGCTTGCACCCGCGCGTGGGCATCCGTGACGGCCTGTAGATCGGCCGCGATGGCCGCGAGGTCCTCGGCATCGAAGGGGCGGTAGGGAAAGTCCGCGTCGGTCTTCAGCTTCAGCAGGGAATCGAGCACCGGCTTATAG
>VGFB01000855.1 GCA_016869015.1 Armatimonadota bacterium | reverse complement strand
ACGACCGGAAACCGCGCCCGTAGCTGTTGTCGGGGCAGAACAGCAGATCCCGGTTGCGGACGTAGCTCTGGATCTGGTCGTCCCAGGTGTACGCCTGACCGGCGGGGTTCGAGCCCGGCGTGCCGCCCACGAGGCTCCACAGCGGCATCTGCTCATCGGCGTCGCCAATGTACATCTTGATGCCCAGGCCCAGCTGGTGCATGTTCGACTGACACTGGGTCTGCCGCGCCTTCGCCCGGGCGCGCGAGAAGACGGGAAACAGCATCGAGGCCAGAATCGCGATGATCGCGATCACGACCAGCAGCTCGATGAGAGTGAAGCCCGCGCGGCGCTGCCGCCTCCGAGCGGCCATCCTGATGCGCCCCCCTTCGGCCTGCTTGCCCACTTACCGGGCGTCTGGTTCGGCGGCAGGGCAGACGCTCCCTCCCCGCCGTCAGAGGTGGCGCGCGACTTCCTCGCGAAGTCGAGGCGGACCGTTCTTGCTGGCAAGGAGTACGCATGAGGACTCTTGAGTGGATCGACACGCCGGACGGCGGGCTTGTGCGGATGGTTGATCAGACCCGCCTGCCGAACGAGACGATCATGCTGGACTGCGCCGATCTTGGGACGCTGGCCGAGGCCATCCGCAAGCTCCGCATCCGCGGTGCGCCGGCGATCGGCTGCGCGGCGGCGCAGGGGATCGCGCTGGTGGCGTCGCGGTCGCGGGCAGAGAGCGTACCGGGTCTCGTGGCAGAGCTCCAGGCGGCGAGAGACGTGTTGGCCGCGACGCGGCCGACGGCGGTGAACCTCTTCTGGGCGCTGGAGCGGATGATGGCGAGGGCGGAGGCGCTCCTCGCCGCCGGGGTCGAGCGCAAGGCCTTCGTGCAGGCCCTGCTCCAGGAGGCTGTCGCCATCACCGAGGATGACCTGGAACGGTGCCGGCGGATCGGGAAGCACGGGGCGGAGCTGATCCCCGAGGGCGCTAACATCCTGACCCACTGCAATGCAGGCGCGCTGGCGACAGCGGGCTACGGCACGGCGCTTGGCGTCATCCGCGCGGCGCACGACGCCGGCAAGCGGGTGCACGTGTGGGTGGACGAGACGCGGCCGCTGCTCCAGGGCGCCCGGCTGACGGCCTGGGAGCTGCAGCAGGAGGGCATCCCCTGCACGCTCATCACCGACAACATGGCCGGGTATCTGATGCAGCAGGGCAAGGTGGACTGCGTCGTCGTGGGCGCGGACCGAATCGCCGCCAACGGCGATGCCGCCAACAAGATCGGCACCTACGCGGTGGCCGTGCTGGCTCACCACCACAGCTTGCCCTTCTACGTCGCCGCGCCCTTCTCCACCGTCGACCTCGCCCTCGCCTCGGGGCAGGACATCCCCATCGAGGAGCGCGACCACGATGAGGTGGCGCTCCTGGCGCACCTCGCCACGCAACCTGCGTGCCCGGCAGGGGTTAGTATCTACAACCCGGCCTTCGATCCGACGCCCAGCGACCTGATCGCGGCCATCGTCACCGAGGTCGGGGTCATCCGGCCGCCATATCGCGAGACGCTGGCGGCGGCCGCGCCGCGCGGATAGAGCGCCCATGTGGCCTCGGTGGATCTCCCTTCTGGTCGTCTTCCTGCTCGGCGTTGCCGGGGCCCGGGCGGCCGACTACGCCTTCGCCCCCGACTCGGGGGAGGGCGACTATACCCTTGCCTTCGAGGTGCCGTCGCCCTCGGCGTGGCCGCAGGGGGCGGCGCTCCGCGTGGCCTTCGATTGGCAGTCGCCGGCCGCGCATCACGCGGCGGTGCTCACGCGGGAGGGGGCCTGGTTTGAGGAGATCGCCGAGGGGCAGACTCGGCGCCTCGGTCCGACCGGGCCCTGGCCCGCCGTCGGCGGGACCGCGGGTATCAGCGTGCGCCGCCGGGCGTGGGCAATGGGGCTGCTGTGCGACGGACGCGGGGTAGTGACGGCTTACGATGAGCAGCCGTTCGGGGGGCGAGTCGGCGTGCTCGCTGACGGCGTGGCGCTGAGCCCCGAAGACGTGGTTGTGCAGCCGGTGGAGCCCGTGCAGTTCGCCGATGACTTCATGCGCGGCCCGGGCGAGGCGGAGCTGTGGACGGTGGTCTCAGGGCAGTGGCGGAACGTCGGGCTGTCCGGAGGCAAGGGGCAGCTGAGGGCCGAGCTGAGCGCCAATCCCTTCTCTTTGCGCTGCAGCGGAGCGGGACCCCAGCTCATTACCGTAGGAGACTGGTTCTGGGACTCCTACGCGGCGAGTGTGGCGGTCAAGGCGATGGCGCCCAACGGGATCATCGGGCTGGCCTTCGGGGTACAGGACGGACGGAACTGCTACCTGCTGTCTCTGGGGCGCACGGCGGGTGACGCGAGCCCCCAACTGCGCCTGTTGCGCGTCGTGGACGGTCAGCCGCGGGTGCTGGGGGTGGCGGTGGGCGGCTATGAGCCCGACTTGTGGAGCCGCCTATCGGCTCGGACCTCCAACGGCCTCATCGAGGGCTGGCTCGATGGCGAGCTTCGGCTCTCCGTGCACGACACCACTTTCGGGCAGGGCGGGATCGGGCTCTTTGCCCAGGACGTCGGTGACGGATGGTTCGATGACGTGACCATCGAGCCGTGGGAGGCGTTCAGCGATCCCTTCGACAGCCCGAACCTGAGCGCGTGGCTGCAGATGGGCGGGCAGTGGGAGGCCGGAGACGGTCGACTGCGGGCCACCAGCTCCGTCGATCGTCCGGCGGGGGTGCTGGTCGGCCCGGCGTCGTGGTGCGGTTACGAGATTGCGGCGGACGCCGTGGCCGGCGACGCGCAGGGCGTCGGCCTGTACGCCTGCGCGGAGGGCGCGAGCGGCTGGTACCTCTTCTACTGGGCCCGCGGCGAGCCCTTGGGGACGTGGCATCTGCTGCGGATGGGGGATGGCCGGCCCGTATCCCTCGCGTCGATGCCCGGTGATCTTGACCGCGAGACACCCCAGCGCCTCTCGATGGCCGTGGGGAACGGCCTGATCGACTGCCGGGTGGCGGGTCAGCCTGTCTTCGCGGTCGCCGACTTCACCCGGCCCGCCGGGGCGGCGGGTCTCCGCGCGGAGGG
>VGFB01000854.1 GCA_016869015.1 Armatimonadota bacterium | reverse complement strand
CCCCGCGAGGGTCCCCGTCGGCTGCGCCTGCCAGGCGAGGTCGGGCGCCTGAGGCGGCACGTAGAGCGCGTGCCAGCTCTGGTCGTGCCGCTCGCCCCCGTTCACCGCGAACAGGTCGACCACGTAGAAGCGGTCCGCGTCCACCTCCACCAGCGCCACGGTGCGCTCGTACAGGTTGCAGGGCAGCTCGGCGTCGCGTCCAAGCTTGGTCCCCTCGATGTAGGGGCTGTGGTAGGCCGTCACCGCGTGGACTCCACCAGCCGACGCGAAGAGGCGACAGCCGTTCCGGAAGAAGCGGGGGTAAGTGAAGTCCCGCTCGTTGACCGTGACCGTGTTGTGCGCCAGGTTGGCGGAGTCGAAGGTCCCCCGGTACTCCCACGTGCGCGGGTATCCGAGGTCGGGAAGGAGCTCCAGACCCCGCGCGTACAGCCAGATCGCCAGCTGGTCGCTCTGTCGATGCCCGATCGTGGAGGAGTAGTTGAGGGCAAGAGCACGGTTGCGGGGCCACTCGCCGCCCTCGAGGATCGCCACGCCGTACGCATCCAGCAGGCGGCTGTCGCGCTTGATCTGCGAGGCGGGGTCGTCCAGCGCGGCCCGCAGCGCGTCCTCCGGATAGGGCTCCCACAGCTCCCCGGCCGGCAGCTCGCCGCCGTAGGTGGTGGCGGCGCGGGCGAAGCGCGGGTCGCCGTACTTGCCGAAGGCGAACAGGTTCTCCGGGCCGATGAAGGAGTAGCGCCGCCAGCTGTCGCGCATGCGCTCGGGCTTGCTCAGGTTGGAGGTGTCCCCGATGGGCGGCAGAAAGCGATCCAGCATCAGCAGATCGATGTACTGCCCAAACAGCTCCTTCACCTTGGGCTCGGCGAAGAGGTCGGGGTACCGCTCCGCCGAGAAGTGGTCGGGGTGAGCCTCGCGGAGCTCCTCCATGCGCTCGGCCACGCGGATGAAGTCGAGCTTGATGGTGTTGTAGCCGGGGCTCTCATGCCCTCCGCCGTCGCGCAGGAGGCCGTTCGTCAGCATGTAGGCGGCGCCGCCGATCCCGTGGTAGGCGTACTCTACCATGTCGGTGCTGTTGGGGTGCCGGTCGCCGCAGTCGTCGGCTACCAGCGCCAGGGCGAGGGCACAGGCCTGATGATGCCCCTCGTTCCCGTGAATCATCCCCCGTTGAAGACCCACCATCCCCGCGCGGAGGATGTAGTTCTCGATGTACTCGCGCAGCTCGCTGCCGGTCTGCACGGGCAGGCCCTTGCCTCGCACAAACGCCAACACCTCAGGATCGTCGAAGCCCTCGTAGAGGCCGTCATAGGCGTACGCGATCCGCTCCAGCAGGAAGCACTCCCAGATCAGGTCCGAGATCATCCCGCCGTTCTTCCACGTGTAGTGCGGGTGATAGCCGCCCTTGAGGTACGCGCGGGCGGTGCGGTCCTCGAGTTCCGGGTACGACGTGCCCTCCCACCCGTAGTTGGGGTACTGGGTTGCCAGCCTCGCGAGCAGGATACAGCCCTTGCGCGCGTACCTCGCGTCACCGGTCAGCAGGTACGCCTGGGAGAGGGAACTGAGCGTGGGGACCACGACAGAGCCGTAGACCATGTGGGCGTACTCGACGAGGAAGTGCCAGCGCTGCCCGCCGTACAGGCAGCCCTTGCCGTCGTCCGGGAATTCGCCGGAAGTCAGGTCGCCCCGGTCGTAACGGTTGCTGGGGTACCACTCGCCGCCAACGGGGCACTGGATCTGGTACGGGTTTCCGATCGGGTCGATCTTCCACGGGTTGAAGGGCCCGAAGCGCTTCACCTCGGCTCCATGCACCGGACAGAGAGCGTTCGGATGCTCGCCGATGTCGTACGTTCGGTCGATCTCGGTGGTCGGCTGCAGCAGCCAGATGAACTCGTCGCTCTGCGCCGCGAAGGTGTCCGCCGACGTGTAGACGGGGCCGATGTAGTAGCGGATCGCGTCGCCGGTCTCCAGGATGCGGTGCTGCGTAGCCCGGGCCCACGCGTAGCGCGCGACGTTCTCTCGCGCCGTCGTGACGCGCTCCTCGGTGTAGTACGTCCGCCCGGTCTTCGCCCAGGCAACGGCACAGACGCTCAGCAGCAGAGCCAACCCGAGCAGGTCCTTCACGCTGTCTCCTCCGATCCGCGCCTACCGACACCGGAACCCATCGAACTCGATCCGCCCAAGCCCGGCCTCCAAGGCCGCTCGCTCCTCCGTGGTGATGTTGGGCAGAGGGGGCCGCAAGGGGCCGCATTCGACGCCGATCAGCCCCATGATCGCCTTCGCGGCTGTGTGGTAGGAGCCGGCGGCGCTCGCGACCAGCTGGATGAGCTTGATGGAGGTCAGCTGCAGGGCACGGGCGGTATCGAGGTCGCCGGCATCGAAGGCGGCGATGATGCGGCGGTACAGGGGCGCGGCGAAGTTGTACGAGCTCCCGATAGCGCCCCGAGCCCCCAGCGAGAGGGCCGCCAGGAGCATCTCATCGGTGCCGAACAGCACGTCGAACCGGCCGCCCTCGAAGGCGCGGCACAGCGCGTAGTCCATGAGGTTGGAGTGAACTTGATGCCCGCCAGGTTCGGGATGGCCTCCGCGGCCTGCTGGAGGAAGTCGATCATGGGCAAGTCCACCCCCGTCAGGCCGGGGATGTGATAGTAGTAGAAGGGCAGGTCCTGGGCGGAGGCGACCTGCGCGCAGAATCGCACGAGAGCATCGATGGTCCGTGGTCTGAAGTAGTAGGGCGCCATCGCGCCGGTGGCCCACGCGCCGACCTGCTGGGCGTGCGCGGCAAGCGCGCGGCAATCCTCTACGCACGTGTGGCCGACGTGAACGATCACCTTGAGGCCGGCGGGAGCGTCCTGCACCCACCGCGCGGCGACCTGCATTCGCTCATCCGTGGTCAGCGAGACGCCCTCGCCGGTCGAGCCGCAGACAAAGCCGCCGACGACGCCGTTGCGGTGCAGCAGCTCGGCATAGGGGCCGACGGCGTCCAGGTTGAGGGCGCCGTCAGGGCCCAGGGGGGTGAAGGGTGCCGCGATCAGGCCTTCAAGGTGGGTGGGCATGACAGCGCTCCCGGGCGGGTGTAGG
>VGFB01000853.1 GCA_016869015.1 Armatimonadota bacterium | reverse complement strand
GCTGCGGCTGAAGCCCAACAGCGCGACGACCTGGCTGAACATCGGCGCCGCCCGCAACGCCCTCGGGCACGTAGACAAGGCGATTGAGGCGCTGATGAAGGCGCTGGAGATCGACCCGCGTCATCGGGACTGCCACTTCAACCTCGCCGTGGCGCAACACAAGAAGGGACGGCCGCTGGCGGCGATGGCGGAGCTTGAGATGGAGCTTGCGCTGAACCCCGGGCACCAGCAGGCCCGTGAGTTCGCGCAGGCGCTGAAGGCCGTGCTGCTCCACGAGCAGCGGACGGACTGAGCGCGGACCGGCTTGCCGCCGCGCGCCTGCCGGTCCGGTATCACGCCTGGGGGCCGACCGATGCCCGATACGACCTCGACCGTGAGCAATGCCGAGATCGCCGCGATGTGCCGGCAGTTCTCGAGCCTCCTGCATGCCGAAGTCAACATCCTCGACATCCTGGAAGCGCTGCGTGCGCAGACGTCCAACCCGCAGCTGCGCGAGATCATCGAGAGCGTCCGCGAGGACCTCGAGATGGGACGGATGCTGGCGACGGCCTTCAGCCGGTACCCCCAGACGTTCAGCCCGTTCTTCATCAGCATGATCCGCCAGGGCGAGCTGGAGGGCGGTCTCGACACGATCTGCGCGGAGCTCGCCGCCCACTATGAGAGCCGCCTGGATGACGCCCCGGATGCCACGCGGCGCCGGGGCGGCGCCGGGGCCTTCGACATCGAGAGCGCCACCTCGCTCCTCCGCTGGATGTTGACGTGGGTCGCCGCGCTCCTCGCGACCTGCGCGATGGGAGCGGGGGTCCTGATCTACGCCCACGAGATCGGCTCCCTACCCGGGAACGTCACCGCCAACATCCTCCTCCTCTCCGCCATCATCGTGCTCCTGGGCGTGGTCATCCTCGCCCGCGGCAAGCGGCGGTAGCCAGCGCCCCACAGCCCTGCGGGCTGCCCGATGCGCATCAGCCCGGTCGCAGGCCCCTGTAAATGTTCTGCAAAACATCCCCTGACAAGTAGGTCGCGGCGCCGCGACCGGCCAACCTCCCCTCAGCCACGGTCGTTCATGCCGTTCAGCCCCCCGGTCCGAGGGTGCCTCGGCGCTCCACCGGGGCGCGCTCCGCGCGACGAAGCCGTCGCGCCTCCAGTGTCTCCGCATTGGGCCTCCTGAGCGGCAAGGTTGCCGACTCCGGAGGCTCCCCGTCACGTCGGTCATCCGTCACGCGAAGCACGAGTTACCAGAAGGGGGAGATGAGTCGTGTCAAGACGCTCACATGGGCCACGCATTGCCGTCAGTCTGCTGCTGAGTCTCGTCGCCGGGGCCGCTGGGGCAACGCCGATCAACGTCCCCGGTGACTACTCCACCATCCAGGCCGCCATCAATGGCGCGGCGCCCGGAGCCACGATCATCGTAGCCGCCGGAACCTACGCCGAGCGACTGGTCATTACCAAGCCGCTGACGCTCGAGGGGGCGCAGGTGGGCGTCGACCCCACCGTTCCCCTTGCGCGCACGACCCCCGCGGCCGAGACGATCGTCACCGAAGCGCCGCTGCCCAACATCAATCCCAATGTGCTGATCGAGATACCGGCTGGGGTCTCGGGCGTGACCATCGACGGGTTCACCCTGATCGGCGACCCAACGGACGGCAATGCCGACACGTCGGTCGTGCGATGCTGGGGCTCATCGGCCGCCATCCGCAACAACATCATGGACGGGCGCTTCCCGGTGCTGATCAAGGGCGGGTCATACCAGAGCGCCGAGCACAACCGGATCACCGCGAACAAGGCGGGCGTGACCCTCCAGCCCCTTGCCGCCGATCACCTCTCGATTGCGGGCAACCTGATTGTGCCGGGCGCGACGCCGGCCTCCGACGCGCAAGGCATCTACCTCGCCGGCACCACGGACTCCACCGTTGCAGACAACGTCATCTCCGGCTTCGTTAACAGCAACGCCATCGGAGGCAGTGGTCACCTGCGCCTCACCCTCTCGGGCAACCACATCGACGCCGTCAGGAAGGGCATCAACATCTGGGGTGCCACCTCCTTCGTGTGGGTGCTGGACAACACCGTTACGAACTGCCTGCGCGGGATCGAGGTCAAAGGCGCAGACCTCACTCTGACCGGCAACGTGGTGACCAACGCCTCGGAAGCCGGGATCGTCGTCGACCGGCACGTGATCGCCACCGAGCGGGTGGCGCTGGACGACAACACGATCACCGGCGGGCCGGCGAGCGGTGACATCGGGCTGCTGCTGCTGAATGTCACCAGCGGGCCGGACATCAACCTCGGCACGACGGCATTCCAGGGCGACCTGGACTGGTTCATCCGACTGGCCAACAGCGCCGGGGCAAGCCGCACCAGCGTGAATGTGAATGCGAAGCAGGCGGATTTCGGCGGCGCGACCCTGGCGCAGATCGAGGCCAAGATCCACGACCAGATTGACGACGCCTTGCTGGGCCTTGTGCTGCTCAACCAGGCGCCAACGGCGGTCGCGCTCGTGAACGGTGCGGAGAGCGTGACGGTGGAGCAGGCGACCCATGCGGGGACGGAGGTCACACTGGACGGCTCGGGGTCGAGCGATCCCGACGGTGATGCCCTGACTTACGCGTGGGACTTCGAGACGGACGGGACCGTCGACTCCACGGAGGCGGTCGTCAGCCACACCTACAACCTCGGGGGGCCCTACACGGCGACCCTCACCGTGACCGACCCCGCGAGCGCCTCCAGCTCCGATACGGTGACGGTGACCGTCGAGGATACGACCCCGCCGACGGTCGCGATCGACAGTCCGGCCGACGGCAGCACGCAGTACAACACCGACGGGCCGGTCCTGGTAACGGTGACCGTCACCGACGCGTGTGACTCGGCTCCCGCCCTGGCACTGACGCTGGATGGCGAGCCGTTCAGCGGGACCGAGATCGATGTCGCCGACCTCGACCTGGGCGAGCACACCCTGGCCGCGACGGCCACGGACGCCTCGGGCAACGAGGGCAGCGGCTCCAGCACCTTCACCGTCGCGGCCAGACCCCTGGGCTCCTTCTGCGTGCGGGAGCTGAAGATCGAATGGCGTGATGGC
>VGFB01000852.1 GCA_016869015.1 Armatimonadota bacterium | reverse complement strand
GAGGCGGAGCATCTCTACAATCCAGGGGGAGCCCATGTCCTCAACGATCAGCTTCTCCGCCCCCGAGTCGATGGCCGCCTGCAGAATCGCGGTCGCGTCCTCAGGGCTGAACCCCCACCAGGAGGCGTGAGCCACCTTCTCGGCGCCGGCCTTCACCGCGTCGATCTTCGCCTGGTCCGGCGGCGTCTGCGCCCACAAGGGGATTGCGGCGGTCGCCAACAGGATTGCCGCAGATGGTCTCAGCATGACGCACCTCCCGGAGGCTGTAGGGCGCGGCTCAGGCGAGCCGCGCGCACGGACGGCAAGGGCTCTAGGGGAGAGGCCGGTCGGTCTCCGCTGTTCGATGGGCCCGGTCGACCCGAGCTGGGTCCACCTCCGCCAGGCCCCGCTCGAGCGCCTTCACCGCCGCACCGTAGCGCTTCCGCGCCAGCTGCAGCGTTTCGGCCATTCGCGCGCCCTTCTCAGGGTCGGGGGCCGTCCAGCCGTCCCAGCCCTCGCACAACCGCTCGTAGCAGCGGTCCAGGGCGTCCGCCTCCTCCTCGAACAAGCCCGCGGCCCGGCGGAAGTGACCGGCGCCCTCGGGGTACCTCGGAGCGATCTCCCTCAGGAACGTCGCCGCCATACGGTGGGTGGTGCGGTAGATGCCCAGGCAGTAGCGATCGCCCGCGTCCGGTACCTTGGAGGGATTGACCCGATAGTTGTGCACCCAGGCGTCGTAGCAGGCCTTGCCCTGGCGGAACTTCCAGGGCGCTTCCGCGTCGCCGGCGTTGTCGAGGGCCTCGTCTCGCGGAGCGTGGCAGTGGCGGATGGCCTCCTCGAGCGCAGCGAGCTCGACCTCGCGAGCGTTGAGCTCACCGGTCTTCCGGCCCACGATCAGCGCACCGTAGGCCGGGCAAAGCTGCACGGCCTCGGCCATGCGGCGCTCCGGCGCGCGCCACACGTCGGGGTGGCCGTGCGTGTAGGAGCCGAAGCCGATGAACTCGGCCTTCTCCTCATCGAAACCGCTGACCACATCCCACTCGGCGTTGGTGAACGCGTGCCACACGAGCACCGACCGCCCGGCGCGGACTTCGCCCTTCACGCGCTCCACGACCTGCGGCACGTCCTGTTGGGGGTCTGCGCCCTCGCCGGCGAGGGACACCTCCTCGTATTCGTAACCGAGGAGGCGGAGAAGGTCGGTGGTCCCCATCGCGAGGTGGCACGTTGGGGCGCACGGGCAGATCCCGCCGACCCGAAACGCGGCCCCGGAGAGGCCCTGGATGTACGCCGGGGAGTAGGTCTCCCCCCGGTGAGCCAGGACGATCCGCACGGCCTCGAAGCACGGCTCGCAGACACGGTAGTGGTCCACGTCGTCCAGGATCACGGGCGCACCTCCGGCCTGAGCGAGAGCGATCAGGGCGAGAGCCAGGGAGATGAGAGACCGCATGGCCGGCCATTCGACTTCGCGGACGCGCTTCCCTGCCCCTGCGGAAAGGGACGGAGGCGTCTCCGCCGGCTCTTGGGAGACGCCTCCGTGCAGTCGGGTCAACGGCTGCGGGGCTCAGACCTCGTCGGGCAGGAGCTCGCTGACGCTGAGGTTGTGGTGGATGTGGTCGATGGCCACGGCGAGCAGTCCGGCGATACTGGCGACCACGATCTTCTCGCTATCGTAGGCGCGCTCCGGCGCGGTGGTGTCGCTGACGATGAGTCGGTACAGCGAGGAGGCCTCGATCTGTTGCACGGCGGAGCCGCACAGAATGGCGTGCGTGATGCAGGCGACGACTTCTTCGGCGCCGGCCTTCCGGACCTCATCGGCCGCGTTGACGAGGGTGGAGCCGCCGAGGATCATGTCGTCCCAGATGATGGCGCGTCGCCCCTTGACGTTGCCGATGAAGGCGGCCGTCTCGACCGACTCCGGGTTCTCCTCCGGATGGCGCTTGAGGACCACAGCCACGTCCATCTTGAGCATCTGAGCGAGGGCCATCGACTTCTCCATGGCGCCCTCGTCCGGAGCCACGACGACGCAGTCCGGTCCGGCGTAGCCCAGCTCCCGGATCTGCTCGGCCAGCACGCCGAGGGCGGTCAGGTGGTCGAAGGGGATGTCGTAGAAGCCCTGGATCGCCCGCTCGTGGAGGTCGACGGAGATGACTCGGTTGACGCCGGCGGCGCGCAGCATGTTCGCGACAACCTTGGCCGCGATGGGCTCGCGGCCGCGGACCTTCTTCTCCTGCTTCGAGTAGGGGAGATAGGGCGTCACGACGGTGATGCGATCGGCGGAGGCGCGCAAGGCGGCATCGACGAGGAGCATGAGCTCCATCAGCCGGTCGTTGACGTCATCGGCAAAGGACTGGAAGATGTACACGTCCGCGCCGCGCACGTTGGTCTGCAGCTGGACGCGTGTCTCGCCGTTGGCCCACGTGCCCACAAGCGCCGGGGAGACCGTCTGCTGGGTCTCATTGAGCTTGGTAAGGTGCTTGGCCACGGCCTCCGCCAGCCGTACTGCCCCTGAACCCGCAAACAGGCATCGCTTCGAGTACTGGGCCACCGTGCGCGCCCCCTTCCCTGTGGTTGCGCCGAGCCGGTCGTGACGTGTGTGGGGTGCGGTCTGTCGCGAGGAGGAAGCCAACAACCGCTTCGGGCTCAGCAGACACGAGCCCGCGCAGCACCCCTCCCGCCATGGTATGCTACTCGCTGCCACGGCGGCTGTCAAGGAAGCTCCGGACGGGGTGCGAAGGGAGGTTGTGAGGTCAGCCAGGGACGCTCCCGCCCGAAGGGGCACTGCCTGCGAGGGGGACTCCACCCGTCCCCGCAGGCTCTAGTGCGCCGTCACTCGTGATTGTGAGGATGTGTCGTCGTCGCTCGAAGCGCCACTTCGAGAACGACTGTGACGGAGCAGCGCTCCGTCCTACGACGGCGACGGATGGGCGTGCGGAACGGGCCGTCCACCAATCCAAACAACCACGAGTGACGGCGCCCTAGCCCGGATCATTCACGAAGCCTCGGTCGTTGGCTGACCGGGGCGGTGTGTGAGCCCTGATCGGGCGGTGGTGGCGTCCGGGCCGGCGCGAACGATCCCACGGCGCGGCTGAGAGCCG
>VGFB01000851.1 GCA_016869015.1 Armatimonadota bacterium | reverse complement strand
CGCGGCGGTTGCCGCCGATGCCGCAGCGGACGTAGGACTCCTCGGGAGCGGCGAAGGCAACGTACCGGACCGTCAGCACGGGGGACTCGGGGTGCAGCGCCGCGAGGGGGGTGAAGAAGTCGAGCTCCGCATGGCGCCAGGTATCGTCACACTGGACTCCGCTGATGGCGCCGAGCAAGGGAGCGCCGCCCACCGTCGGTTCGTCGGCGCCAAGGCGGATGGCGTGCCAAGTGCCCGAGCAGTGGAGGTACACGTTGACCGCGACACCGGGCGGGATGCGGTAGTCGAAGCTGAGCGTGCGGTAGTCGGTCGCGCGGAAGGGAGTGACGACGGTGTAGGCGCCCATCGGCCCGCCGGAGACCAGGTTGCGGACGCGGAGGCTGCGTCGCCCTCCTGCGGCCGTCGAGTCGTCGAGAAGCAACTCGACGGGGGATGGATCGGCGAAGGTCTGCCACTCGCCCAGGCCCTGCTCGAAGTCGTCCACGATCGGGCGGTCGCCTTCGCGGGGCTGAGGCGCAGGGGGCGCCGCGCCGGGCAGACGGGGCGGAACCACGCCGCCGGGGATTTCCTCAGCGAACCAGAGGCGCGAGCGCCCGATCATCAGTCCGTTGTGGAAGCTGAACAAGGCAGCGCGGCCGCCGGGAAGCGGGTCGGGATCGACGTAGGAGAGCACCTCGCGCCCGTCCACCGACATCGCGATGCGGCCGCCGATCTTCTCCACCCGCACCCGGAACCAGTGCCGGTGGAAGTTGAAGTTCGAGCTCGTCGGGTCGACGAAGACGGCGTCGGTCGTCTCCGCGACGACCTGACCGCGCCGCAGGATGGCGCTCTTCGTGTTCCGCCAGCCGGCGAACACGAAGGCGTACCCGCTGCCCAGGTCCACGCCGTCACCACACAGCGCAGCATCGAGGTCGCTGGGCCGCGAGTAGCCGGGCGGGGGCGGCACGTCCATCGGGAGGTTGGCGAAGAACTCCAGCACCGTGTCGCCGCTGTAGGAGTGCTTGGTCCAGAGCGTGGGGTTCTCGTTGTGTGTGCCGCCGAAGAAGGTCCAGCCCGGCTGGCAGGGCCAGCGGGTGGTGACCTGCCAGATGCCGCGGCCGCCGAACCAGTCGCTCGGAGCGGAATCGAAGGCGTCGTCGCGGAAGTTGGGGGACGCCACGACGAGAGCGTTGACGTGCTCGGTTGAGGCCCCGAGGAGGCCGAGCAGCTTGCCCGAGAGGGGCGCCGCGTCGGTGAAGCGGAGCGCCTCGGCGCCTCCGCAGATGACCCGCACCGTCCCCCCAATCGCCGAGACAACCACCTCGCCGTCGGCCGGCGTCGGGCACGTGCCGTCGACCCGGAGATCCGGAGCGCGCTTCAGGGAGGCCCGGAGCGCCCCGCCGTCAAACTGCAGCGAGACGGCGTACGCGTTCTCAAGACTCGACCCGTCGCCGCGCACCAGCACCGTGAGGGGGCCGGCAAGCGATCCCGCGGGCACGCGCAGGAACAGATCGCCCGGGTAGTAGCCCCAATTCCACAGCACCCCCGCCTCACCCGAGCGCCACTGGCCCGCAGGCTGGTACAGCTCGTTGGCCGTCATGGTCTCGTCGGTCAGGAAGACAGGGTTGATGCGCGGCGTCTCCCAGCGTGGGGCGTCGACGGAGGCAATCGCCAAGTCGTCAAAGACGGCGTCGCCTCCGGACGCCAGCACTCCGACGCCCCCCTGGCTGAAGGCGTCCGTGTCCGCCGCGAGAGCGGGGTAGCGGTCGATGAGGGCTTCCAGGCGGCCCGGCCGTGCCCCGAGCTCGAGCCGGTACCACTGGTCCCGCTCGAAGCCGCCGGGCGCGCTGGTGAGCACGGTCTCCTTGCCGTCGCGGAGCAGAACCAGCTGCCGGGCCTGTGGCGCGTCGGGGGCACCCGCCCGCCACCGGAAGAGCAGCATGTTCCCGCCGTCCTGCACGAAGGCCGCCAGCCCCACCTCAGTTGCCGCCAGCGGCCGCACGCTGACCGTCGCGCGGTAGGCGTCCCAGAACCAGTAGCCGGTGCGAGCGAGGGCTGTCGGCTCGCCGGACGTGCGGAAGCCAAACGGGTTGGCGCTCTGGGAGGGGGTCGCCTTCGGCGCCGACACGAGCGTGTTGCGCCACTGGCCGGCGAGTACAGTCCACGGGCCGAGATCGTCGGCGTCCCGGGTGAAGTCGTCCTGCACAAAGGGCAGCTCGTTCGGCTGCAGCAGCGGCTCACCGAGTTGCACGTCGCCGCTGCTCCACGTGCCGACGCGGCCGAGGATCGGGTCGGGCCACGGCTCGTCCAGGACCGCGCGACCCAGAGCCACGAGCCTGACGCGCCCTTCCCGCCGTTGGAGCGCGGCATTCCAGAGGTTCGGCGGCTGAACGGCGCGGGCCTGGCCTACCTGGGCCGCGCTGCCGTCGCTCACCCGCACCAAGGAGGCGCGCCCCCCGCGCAGCCGCACGTAGGCGAGGTGCCGGTCATCCGTGATATCGAAGGCGAGGCGCACCTCACTGCCGTCGAGCCAACCCTTCGTGGCTGCCACATCCACGGCGAGGGTGTACTCGCCCGGTTCGGTGTCCAGCAGCCCGTAGGCGACGGGCTCCTGAGCCCGGGCGGCAAGGGCGGCGAGCAGAGACAGGCCCATGGAGGCGAGCATCACGCCACGGGTACCGGCCGTCAGGGTTCGGGACGCCACGCTCATGGCTTGATCGTCGTCTCCGCGTTGGCCAGGACTTCACCCGATGCCACGTGCACGAGCGCCGCGCGAGCCTCGCAGCCATCCGGCGCGTACCGCAGCTCGCACACCGCTACACAGGTGGCCCTGGCAGCCTCAGCGGCCTTCCGCTGCGTGTCGACCAGAGTGGTCGCGGCCTCCCAGGGCATGCACCCCACGACGGGATGGCGCCGCCCCAGGGCGACCAGCAGGTCGCCCTGTAGATCGCGGGCGATCTGGGGGGAGAGCCCCACGACCTTCGGCTGTGCGACGGCGATGCTGCCGGCGTCGACGCCCTTCAGGGCGGCGTCCAGCCCCGCGGCCAGAGCGTCGGCGGCAGTCGGGGGCAGCGAGATGAGCCCAAGCTCCTTGAGCA
>VGFB01000850.1 GCA_016869015.1 Armatimonadota bacterium | reverse complement strand
CTCGTCCGAACTCTTCGGCTCTGTGCCGAGTGGGAACGCCTCGACCTGGCAGACAAGACCGCGAGCCTGCTCGACGCACTGCTGTCGGAGCGGCGGGTCTGGTGATCGCGGGTCGCGAGGCTTCCTGCGGCCGCCACAGAGGGACAACCGCGATGGCCCCAAGATCATGGGTGGTAGGCCTGCCGAACGCGGTCCTCGTGGCTGCGGCGTTCGCGGCGACAGCCTGTGCGTCGCCTGCCGCGGCGACCGTTGTGATCGTCCAGGGCCCGGGCGATCGCGGCCCATACGCGCAGGCAGCCTTGCAGGCGCTTCTGACGGTTGGGCTGGAGCCGGCTCTGGTCAAGATGGCCGACCTCCCGTCCCGGCCGGTGGACGCCGACGCCGTGTTCATCCTGCCCTACTCGCCGAGCTCGGGCCCAACGACACGAACGATCAACAGGCGCTTGCGGAGAGCGCGCAGTGGTCGGGACCGGAACTGGACTGGTTGCTCACATCCCTTGAGCAGGGCGGCGCTGCCATCGTCTGGTACGTGCAGCCCGAGCCCCTTCTGGCCGCGCTCGGGGTTGCAGGAGGCGAGGTCTACCGGGATGACCAGCGAGGCGCTCTGGCCGCTGTCCGCCCCGTCCCGCGGCTGCGGGCCCGTCACAACCTGCCCGTTCGCTTCGTGAATCAGGTGACGGACGCCTACGTGCCGCCCCCTCCGGCTTCGGACGCGGATGTGTGGGCATACTGGGAGAGCGACCGGGGCGCTAGCTCGCGACTGCCGGCCGTCGTCGTGACTCCGCGCGGGGCTCTCATCGGCGCGCCCCCTTCCCAAGATGACCTGGCCGAGAAGGGACAGTTCCTGCTCGCCTTGATCGAGCGCCTCCGGCCACGGACCCGGGAGGCGGCGGCGCGAGGGATGCTGCGCGAGGCGCTCTCCGTACCGGGGGTCCCAACACGCCACCGGACGGCGAACTGGCGCCTCAAGGACCTGAGCGAGGCGGCCGCCCAACTGCAGGGAGGGTCCTCGCTGGTTGCCGGACGCGAGGCGCTGGCAGCCGGTCTCATCCGCGAGAGCGCGCGGCACCGCCGGGAAGGCCAGGAGCGGTTGGGCGCCGGCGACGCAGCCGGAGCCCTCGAAGCGGCTCGCGCGGCCCGGCGCGCGTACGAGAGGGCGTACGTGGCGCTTCTGAGTCAGCCTGTGGACGGCGAGGTGCGAGGCGTGTGGACGACCCAACCCCGACCGGCCGGCGGGTGGGATCGCGCGGCCCGCCAACTCGCCCGAAGTGGGGTGAACGCTCTGTTCCCGTACATGGCAAGCGGGGGCATAGCATTCTACCCCTCCGATGTCTGTCCTCGGTCAGCCGGGGTGCAGGGAGGGGCTGACTACCTACAGGAGTGCCTGTCGGCCGCGCACCGCTACGGCATCCGGGTCCACGTGTGGCGCACCGCCTGGAACATGACGGACGCGCCGGTGGAGCTTGTCCGGCAGATGCGGGACGCCGGCCGCCTGGTTGTCTCCCAGCATGGGACATCACGCCACTGGCTCTGCCCGAGCGTGGCGGCCAACCGCGACCTGGAGCTGCAGGCGTTCCTGGAGCTTGCGCACAGATACCCCGTCGATGGCATCCACATCGACTACATGCGCTACCCGTACTACCCGCCGGAGAGCTACTGCTACTGCCCCAACTGCCGGAGGGCGTTCGAAGGGACTCTGGATACTCCGGTGGCCAACTGGCCCCAGGACGTCATCGAGGGTTCGCTGAAGGAGGCCTACAGCCGGTGGCGTAAAGAGCTTCTCACCACCTTCGTGGCCTCACTCCGCGACGCCCTGCGCGCCCTCGCGCCCGACGTCCAGCTGTCGGCCGCCCTGTTCGGGTGGCCCGGCGCCAGGGAGACCGTCGGCCAGGATGCGGCCAAGTGGATCGAGGAGGGCTATCTCGACTTCGCCTGCTTCATGAACTACACGCCGGACAATGCCTTCTACGACACGCTCCTCACCCCCCAGGTGGAGCTGGTGGGCGACCGGACGCCGGTGCTCACGGGCATTGGGGCGTTCTCCCACGCCGCCTGCTTCACCAGTCCCTCTCAGCTTGCCGAGCAGATCGCGATCGGTCGACGACGAGGCGCGGACGGGTTCGTCATCTTCAAGCTCACCAACGCCCTGGCGGAGGACTTCCTCCCGGCCCTCGCATTGCCCGACGGGTAGACCCCGCCGGCCCCGGGCCACGGCATCGGAAGGGGTCGGCCCGGCTTCCGGTGGGCCGTCGGCGTGTCGTGAACGGCGGCGGTGTGCTATACTGTACGCCAGCAATCCCCTCGGAGGGTCTTCCCTTGAAGCTTCTGACCACGGTGCTCCCCATGACGTGCGTCGGCGTGGCGGCCGGCACCATCGCCGGACTGTTCGGCGTCGGCGGCGGCATCCTGATGGTCCCGATCCTGGTGCTCCTCTTCGGCCGGGAGCAGCACATGGCCCAAGGCACCTCCCTCGCCGTGATGCTGCCGCTGTCGATTGCGGGTATGGCCCGCTACGCGGCGAAGGGGAACGTCGAATGGATGGCGGCCGTCCCGCTGGCGGTCGGCGCGGTCATCGGCATCACCTTCCTGGGAACGCCCTTCGCGCACGCCCTCGAGGGCTCGATGCTCCGCAAGCTCTTCGGCGTGCTGATGATGCTGACCGGACTGCAGATGATCGGCCTGTTCAAGCTCCTCGGAGCGTGGCTGGGAATCGGGGGACCATCGAGTTGATGGCACGCTCCGCCCTCGGGAGGGCTGCTCGATGACGGAGGCGCCGAAGGGTGTGAAGGGCTGGGGGACCGACCGGTTGCTGATGGCCGCCTCGGTTGTCGGCACGGGCGCCGCGGTGGCGCTGCACTACGCCCACCTGCCCCACGGCGTCGTGTTCGCCGTGGCGTGCGTTGCGCTGCTGCCGCCGGCGGCGGTCATGGGCAAGGCGACCGAGGAGCTGGCGAGGTACGTCGGCTCAACGGCCGGGGGACTGCTCAACGCGACCTTCGGCAACGCCACCGAGCTGATCGTGGCCGCCTTCGCGTTGTCCGCCGGGCTCTTCGATGTGGTCAAGGCCTCGATCGCGGG
>VGFB01000849.1 GCA_016869015.1 Armatimonadota bacterium | reverse complement strand
TTACCGCCGTTACCGCCGTTACCGCCGTTACCGCCGTTACCCTCCCGCGGCCTTGAGCACGGCCCCGGTGTGTGCGGGCGTGACCAGCGAGGCGTAGCGCGCCAGCCAACCGGTGGTGATCTTGGGCTCGGGCGCCTGCCAGGCGGCGCGACGGCGCTCGAGCTCCGCGTCCTCGACGTGCAAGGTCAGGCTGCGGCCCGGGATGTCGATGGTGAGGCTATCGCCGTCCCGTACGAGGGCGATCGGGCCGCCGGCCGCGGCCTCCGGGGATACGTGCCCGAGGCACGGGCCGCGCGTGCCGCCGGAGAAGCGGCCGTCCGTCAGGAGCGCGACGGTGTTCTCCTTACCCATGCCGGTGAGGGCGGAGGTTGGGGAGAGCATCTCGCGCATGCCCGGGCCGCCGCGAGGCCCCTCGTAGCGGATGATCAGCACCGAGCCGTCCTCGATCTTCCCGCCGAGGATGGCCGCCATGGCAGCCTCCTCGCTGTCGAAGCAGCAGGCCCGGCCGGTGAACTTGCGCATGGCCGCCGAGACGGCCGACTGTTTGACCACGCAGCCGTCGGGCGCCAGGTTCCCCTTGAGCACCGCGATGCCGCCCTCGGGCGCGTAGGCCGTCTCCCTGGTCCGGATGACGTCGTCATCCAGGATCATCGCCGCCGCGGCGATCTCGCGGGTGGACGGGCCGCTGACGGTCGGCACGTCCTCGATCAGGTCGCCCAGCGCCTTCATGGTCGCGGGGATGCCGCCGGCGAACTCGAGGTCCTCCATGAAGTGCTCGCCGCCGGGGAGGATGCTCGTGATCTGCGGGGTCTCGCGGCTCAGCTCGTCGAACCGGTCGAGCGGCAGGTCGAGCCCCGCCTCATGCGCGATGGCCGGCAGGTGCAGGCAGGTGTTGCTCGATCCGCCCAGGGCCATGTCGATGCGGACCGCGTTCACGAAGGCCCGCTCGGTCATGATCCCCCGCGAGGTCACGCCCTGACGGACCAGCTCTACGATCCGCTCGCCCGAGTCATACGCGATGCGGTTCTTCTTGGCCATCCCCGCCATCGCGGTCGCGCAGCCCACCAGGCTCATCCCCATCGCCTCGGCGATGCACGCCATCGTGTTCGCGGTGTAGAGGCCCTGGCAAGAGCCCGGTCCCGGGCAGGCCCGCATCTCGGACTCGGCGAGCTCCTCAGCGGTCATCTTCCCGGCCCGGAAGCGCCCGACGGCCTCGAAGGTATCCTTGACCAGGGAGAGCCGGCGGCCGCCCAGATTGCCGGAGTACATCGGCCCGGCGGTCACCACGATGGTCGGGATATCGACCCGCGCCGCGCCCATCAGCATCCCCGGCGTGATCTTGTCACAATCGGTGAGCAGGATCAGCCCGTCGAAGGCATGAGCCTGCGCCATCGTCTCGACGATGTCGGCAATGATCTCCCGCGAAGGCAGGGAGTAGAACATCCCCGAATGGCCCATCGCGATGCCGTCGCAGATCGCGGGCGAGCCGAACTGGAACGGCACGCCACCCCCGGCGCTGATGCCCATCTCGACCGTGCGGCACAGCTCGCGCAGGGTCAGGTGGCCGGGGACCATGTCGGTGAAGGCGTTGGCGATGCCGATGAAGGGCTTCTCGAGCTGCCTGGGCGTCACTCCGCACGCATACAGGAGGGCGCGCGCGCCGGCGCGGGCCACGCCCTTCTTCGTCCGATCGCTGCGTCGTTCCATCGTTGGGTCTCCTTGGTGTACGGGCGACGACGGCGGCCTAGTGCGTCCATAGGAGAACATACGCGCCGTTCCCTGGAGCGCGGACGCCCTCGTCCGCCGGCCTGGCTCGTGGTGGCCCCGGTGTGGCGGCCGTCGCCGTTCGCCGTCGCCGTTCCGTGTCTGCGGGTCGCCTGACCCGCGCCGTCGCCGTTGCCGTCCGCGCGTAGCGCGTCAGCCCGAAGGGCTGCTTAGTGCCCTGTCAGCCGTGAAGCCTTCGGTCGTCGTGGGTCGGCTCACCAGAGCCGACAGAGCCTTCAGGTCTGTGCCGGACGACGTCGGCTCTGGTGAGCCGACCCACGACGGCAAACGGCAACCACAAGAATCACGGGTGACAGACCATTACCCCCCGGCCCCCCTTCCTTCAAAAGGGGGGAACGGCAACCGCTACGGCGCGGCTCAGGCGAGCCGCAGGCACGGAACGGCGACGGTGCCCGCAGTCCCCGCCGGAAACGAAAACGCCTCTCGCCCACACGCTGGGACGAGAGGCCGTTGCAGAGACCCTCGCGGTACCACCCGGCTTGCCTCGCCGAGGCGAGGCCACCTTCGCAGCGCGGTAACGGGCGCGACACGCCCCGGTCTACTGGCCGCGAACAGCGGCGTTCCTCGGGGTCCCCGGGGGCGACTTTCGGCGGACGCTGACGCCGGACCTCGCACCTGCCGCCGGCTCTCTGAGACAGCGCTGCCCGCCTACTCCTCCCCCGCGTTGGCCTACAGCCGGGCCTCAGCGGCCCGGCCAGGGATGTTGAGCCCGCAGGATAGCAGAAACGCCTCGCAGCGTCAAGGTATCCGCCGAGCGCCGGGTGCCAGGGCGTGACCACAGAGGGTAGGTGAGTTAGGGGGTGTGGGTCGTTAGCCCCGAAGGGGCGACCGGTGGCTAGCCGTGGGCGAAGCCCACGGAACGCAGGTGGGTCGTTCCCTGGGAGCGCAGGGCGTCTCGCCTGCTGGCCAGGCTCGTGGTGGCCCCGGTGTGGCAGACGTCGCCGTTCGCCGTTGCCGTTCCCTGGGACCGCAGGGCGTCTCGCCTGCTGGCCTGGCTCGTGGTGGCCCCGGGGTGGCAGACGTGGCCGTCCGCCGTCGCCGTTCCCTGGGACCGCAGGGCGTCTCGCCTGCTGGCCAGGCTCGTGGTGGCCCCGGTGTGGCGGCCGTCGCCGTCCGCCGTCGCCGTCACGGTCCCCGGTGCCCGCCGTCGTCGTTCTCCCCTCTCCCTTCAGGCTAGCCATTGCCCACATGTCCGCGGGCCTGGACGGCGGAGCGTGGCGCCCGACTACCCGTGAGTGCCCAAGTGATGTCGTTCAGTCCCCGAAGGGGACGACTGGTGGATAGCCAGGGGCGA
>VGFB01000848.1 GCA_016869015.1 Armatimonadota bacterium | reverse complement strand
TTCTCCACCTCGACCGGATAGACGTTCTCGCCCCCCACGATGATCAGCTCCTTCTTCCGCCCTCGCAGGAAGACGTAGCCCTCCTCGTCGATGTAGGCCGTGTCTCCGGTGTGCAGCCAGCCGTCGACGATCGCCTCGGCGGTCGCCTCGGGCCGGTTGTGATAGCCCTTCACGACGCTGGGACCCTTCACCAGCAGCTCGCCGACCTCCCCCGACGGCAGAGCGTGTCCCGCGTCGTCGACGATCCTCAGCTCCAGCTCCGGCACCGGTCGGCCGATGGACTCCGCCCGCGCCAGGGCCTGATGGTCGGGGAGGACCGTGGTGCACGACGTGGTCTCGGTGAGGCCGAAGAAGTTGTGGAGCTTCACGCCCGGAAAGAGCCGCCGCAGACGCTCGATGATGCGGACGGGCATCGGCGCGCCCGAGTATGCGATCAGCCGCAGGGCGCCCACGTCGAACCGATCGAGCTCCGGGGTCTGAGCCAGCAGGATCATCGTGGTCGGCACGCCGAAGAAGGTCGTGACATGGTGGCGCTCGATGAGGGCCAGCAGCTCGCGGGGCGAGAGGGCCGACGTCACGACGACGCTCGCGCCCTGGTGGAAGGCGGTCGGCAGGATCGTATTGAGCCCGGTCACGTGGAACAGCGGCACCACGAGGAGGTGGCGATCGTCGGGCCGGAGGCCGTGGCCGCGGATGGCGGCCTTCACGTTGAAGAGCACGTTGCCGTGAGTGATCAGCGCGCCCTTGGGGCGGCCGGTGGTGCCCGAGGTGTAGATGATCGCGGCGACGTCGTCCGGCCCCGCGGGCGACGGCTGCGCATCGACGTCGCTGCGGAGCAACCCGTCCAGCGGGGTAACGCTCGCTTCCCCCTCGACCTCCACGCCGATCACGTGTCGGACGGAGCTCACCCCCCAGAGCGCCTCGCGCACGGCGTCCCACACCCCGGCGTGGACGACCACGGCCGCCGCCTCGGCGTCCTGCAGGATGAACCGCATCTCCTCGGGCTTCAGGCGCACGTTCACCGGCAGGGCAATCGCCCCGGCCCGGATCGCGCCCAGATAGCAGACGATCGAGTGGAGGCAGTTGGGCATGACCAGCGCCACGCGCTCGCCGGGCTGCACGCCGACGCAGTGCTGCAAGCTCGCCGCGAAGGCCCGGATCATCGCGTCGAGGTCGCGGTACGTGTGGGGACGGTCGTCGTGAATGACGCCGGTTCGATCGGGGAACTCATCGGCTGCGAGTCGCCAGAGGTCGGCGAGGCTCTTCATTGGCAGTGACCCCTCCGGGCGGTCGCGCGGGCTCGGCCGGCGGGCAGGTTCCGCCTCCGGGGCCGGCCGACCTCGCCGGTCGGGGGACTCGGAGGATGACCGGCGAGGTCGCCCGTCCCCCGGCTTGCCGTTCCCCGGGGCCGGTTGGAGAAGGGAGGAGAGCCGCGGGCAGCGAATAGTCGTTCGGGCGGCGACGGAGCTGCCGAGAGCCCGGACAGGTGAGCGCCGGTGAAAGCGCGCGTGCTCGTCGTCGAGGACGAACCACACATCCGGGATGTGATCGCCCGCAAGCTCGCCGGCGAGGGCCACGAGGTTGCCGCCACCGGGTCGGGGGCCGAAGCCCTCCGGCTGATCGCGGAGGGACGACCGGATGCGATCCTGCTGGACATCGGTCTGCCGGATGTCGACGGGGTCAGCGTCTGCGAGGAGGCGCGCCGACTGACGTCGGCCCCGATCGTGATGCTGACCGGCGAGGCTTCGCCGCAGATGGCCGTGCGAGCCCTGGACGTGGGGGCCAGCGACTACGTCCGCAAGCCGGTCGACCTTGGCGAGCTCGCGGCGCGGGTCCGCGCCGCCCTCCGCGCGAGGACGGGGCCGCCGGAGGCGCCCGGGCCAGTGGAGCTGGGGGCGCTGACGATAGACGAGGACAACGGCGTGGTGCGCTACGGGGACCAGGCCGTCGAGGCGTCGCCCACGGAGATCCGGCTCCTGGCGTTCCTGGCGCGCCACCCGGGGCGCGCCTTCAGCCGTCGGGAGCTGCTGGAAGCTGTGTGGGACGACGAGCGCGGCGAGCATCTCGTCGAGGTGCACATGTCGAACCTCCGCCGGAGGCTGCGAGCCGCGGGCTGCCCGGCCCGCATGATCCGGACGGTTCCGGGGCGCGGCTACCGACTCGACCCGCCTTGAGCCGCCTTGCGTTGACCCGGAGGAAGATTGAGCCGCATTGAGCGAGGTTGAACGGAAGCCCGAAGGACCGGAGTGGTAACCTGACCTGCAGGTGGGTGACGAACCGCTCCGGAGGCCGAGAGACGATGGCGACGACGCCGACGACAACCGACTCACGGGGCATGGCGACGGGGGCGAACCGGACCGCGACGACGCGCCGGTTCGCCCAGACCCTTCGCGTCGCCCTCGCGCTGACCGCGGGCCTGCTCGGCGGCCACGCGGTCCACGCCGACGCGACGGCCAGCCATCGCGTGACCGTCCGGCTCGAGCCGGTTAGCGCCCTGGCGCTTGAGGGCGGGGACATCGAACTGGCCGTGCCTCGGCCGCAGGACGGCGCCCCCTCCTCGGCCTCGGACGCGAGCTGTCGGCTCGACTGGCTGACCAACCAGGCCTCCCACAAGATCACCGTAGCGTCCAGCCTCCCCAGTTCCCGCCTGCCGTTGTCGGTCGAGGCCGTGAGCGCCGAGGGCGGAAGCCCCGTCGGCTCCGTGACGCTCACCGCCGCCGCGCAGGACCTCGTGGTGAGCCTCGCCCGCGGCGCCGGCCACTGCCGTCTCCGCTACACTGCTCAGGCCTCCGGCCTCGAGCAGCCCACCCCCGAAGTCCACCTCATCACCTACACCCTCACCGACCTCCGCTAGTGGTCTGTCAGCGGTGATCTGTGCAGTGTGGGCCAGGCGGGAATTAGGGACAGGCACCAATTTCCGCCCAGGATGTGTCGTCGTCGCTCGAAGGGCCCACCTCGACAACGACGATGACGGAGCAGCGCTCCGTCCTACGACGGCGACTCGCACGGCAACGGCGACGGCGCGGTGGAGGCCTCACCCCCGGCCCCTCTCCTGAAGGGAGAGGGGAGAACGGCGACGGC